>JASEHB010000227.1 GCA_030018745.1 Desulfatibacillaceae bacterium
CGTGAAAAGCTCCAGCAAAATGGCGTGGCGCTTTTTGCCGTTTATGATATGCACCTTTTCCACTCCGTGGGAAAGGGCATCCAAAGCGCATTCAACCTTGGGAATCATGCCGCCTGCAATGACGCCGCTTTTAATCATCCGCCTTGCCGAAGCAGCATTGAGCGATGAAATGAGCTTGTTGTCATTATCGAGCACGCCGTCCACATCGGTTATGAGTATGAGCCTTGCAGCCTTTAGGGATGAAGCCACCTTGCCCGCCACAAGATCTGCGTTGATGTTGAAGGTCTGGCCGTCCTCGCCAACGCCCACGGGTGCGATTACAGGCACAAATCCCTGCTGGCTCAATGTGTGGATGATGGCCGGATCCACCTTTGTGACCGTGCCCACCTGGCCCGGATCAATGATTTCCGGCGGGGCAAGGGCGTCCTCCTGAATGCTCAAGGTCATCTTGCGGGCAGTGAGCAGCCCGCCGTCCTTGCCCGAAAGCCCCACAGCCCTGCCGCCTGCACGGCTTATGAGGCTAACTATGGACTTGTTGACCTTGCCGCCGAGCACCATTTCCACAACATCCATTGTGGGGGCATCTGTAACGCGCATTCCGCGCACAAATCGCGAGACAATTCCCATCTGCTCAAGCACCTGGTTTATCTGGGGGCCTCCGCCGTGAACCACAACAGGGTTGACGCCCACCACCTGGAGCAGGGAAATATCCTGGGCAAAGGCGTCCTTCAACTGCTCGTCCTTCATGGCGTGGCCGCCGTACTTTATGACCACCGTGTTCTTGAAGAAACGGCGCATATAGGGCAGGGCCTCTATGAGAACATCAGCGACATTTGGCTCCATATTCCAAATCCTTTGCTGCTAAAGGATGTAACGGCTCAAATTCTCATCGTCTTTTATCTGGTCAAGCTTTTCGCGCACCTTATCGGCGCTTATGCTCACAATTTTTTCCTCCAGGTCCGGCGCTTCAAAGAGAATATCCTCCAGCAGGCACTCCAGAATGGTATGGAGCCTTCTTGCCCCTATGTTTTCCGTGCGCTCGTTGACCTGCCTTGCAATGCGGGCGATTTCAAGAATCGCCGAATCGTCAAAGGAAAGGCTCACCCCCTCTGTTGCAAGAAGCTCCACATACTGGGTAATGAGAGCATTCTCCGGCTCTGTGAGTATGCGGTAGAAATCCTTTTCAGTAAGGGCATCCAGCTCAACACGGATTGGAAAGCGGCCCTGGAGTTCTGGCACCAGGTCGCTTGGCTTGCTTTTGTGAAAAGCGCCCGAAGCAATGAAAAGGATGTGGTCGGTCTTGACCATGCCATGCTTGGTGTTAACCGTGGAGCCTTCCACTATTGGCAACAGATCGCGCTGCACACCCTCGCGGGAGACATCCGGGCCGTGGCCCGAACCTGCGCCGCTTGCGATTTTGTCTATTTCATCCAGAAAGATTATGCCCGACTGCTCAACGGTCTCCAGGGCCATTTTTACCACCCGCTCCATGTCCACAAGCTGCCTTGCCTCCTCCTGGGCCATTATTTCCATGGCCTGGGGAACTTTGACCTTGCGCTTTTTGGTCTGCTTGGGCAGCAAGCCGGAGAACATATCCTTTAAATTTATGCCAACCTCCTCCATGCCGGTGTTGGAAAAAATCTCCATTATGGGCATGGAGCTTTCGGTAACTTCCAGATCCACGAATCGCTCGTCAAACTTGCCTTCCAGCAGCATTTTGCGCAGCTTGTCCCGTGTGGATGTTGCTGATGGATCCTGGCGGGGAACCACCTCCAGGGGCTTTTCCGGTGCTGACGGGTCGGGCACCGAGCGGGGGGCCGCAGGTGGCAGCAGAATGTCGAGCATCCTCTCCAGGGCTATGAAGCGGGCCTTTTCCATGACCCTCACTTCCTCTTTACTGCGCACCATGTTCACGGTAATTTCCACCAGATCGCGAATCATGGATTCCACATCGCGGCCAACATAGCCCACTTCCGTGAACTTTGTGGCCTCAACCTTTAAGAATGGCACATCTGCTATGCGGGCCAGCCGCCTGGCGATTTCCGTTTTGCCCACGCCGGTGGGGCCGATGAGTATTATGTTCTTGGGAGCTATTTCATCGCGCAGATCCTCGCGCACGCGGCGGCGGCGCCAGCGGTTGCGCAGGGCGATTGCCACCGAGCGCTTGGCCTTGTCCTGGCCGATGATATACTTGTCAAGCTCCTCTACAATGTGCCGGGGTTTTATGTCCTGCAATCCGGCGTCCTGGGGCAAGGCATCGGGCAATAGCTCCATTATTAAAGTCTCCCTTAAAGGCAGTCAAAAGCTATATCTGCTCCACTGCTATTTTATCGTTTGTGTATATGCAAAGGCCCGAAGCAATGTGCATGGCGGCCAGAGCAATGCTCTTTGCATCCAGGTCGCTGTGGCGCAACAGGGCTAAAGCAGCTCCGTGGGCGATTGCTCCGCCGGAGCCTATGCCGCATACGCCCTCATCAGGCTCTATCACATCTCCGTTGCCGCTTATAAGAAGCGTGATCTCGCTGTCGGCTGCCAGCATTATGGCTTCCAGGCGGCGCAGCATCCTGTCGGTTCGCCATTCCTTGGCAAGCTCCACAGCGCTTCTTTGCAGGTTGCCGTTGTACTGCTCAAGCTTTGCCTCAAAGCGGTCGCAAAGGGTCATGGCGTCTGCCGTGGCTCCGGCAAAGCCCACCAGCACTTTATCCTTGTAAAGGCGGCGGACTTTTTTTGCACCGTGCTTCACCACATTGTTGCCCAGGGTGACCTGGCCGTCCCCGGCCAGCACGGTTGCGCCCTTGTGGCGCACAGCCAGAATTGTGGTTCCGTGGAGCTTTTCATTCATGGGCTTTGTGCTCCTTTTTGGCTGATTTGCTCCGGGGATGGGCCTTGTCGTATGCCTCCATGAGCCGGTTTATGGACACATGGGTGTAAACCCCGGTGGTTGAAAGGCTGGCGTGTCCCAAAAGCTCCTGCACGGCCCTTAAATCCGCCCCGTTATCCAGCAGGTGCGTGGCAAAGGAATGGCGCAGGCCGTGAGGGGAGACAGGTTTTTGCAGGCCCGCCTTTAGCACTGCCTGCTCTAAAATTCTCCTCACCGAGCGGGTGGTTATGCGCCCGCCGTTCTTGTTGAGGAAAACAGCGTTCGGATCGCTGTCGGGCAGCTTGTGAGGCTCCATCTTCTGCCTGTATTGCCTTATTGCCGCAAGGGCCTTGGCTCCTATGGGCACAATGCGCTCCTTATCCCTTTTGCCGATTACCCGCACAAGGCCGTTGGTAAAATCAATGTCCGTCATGTCCAGGCCCACCAATTCAGCCACGCGGATACCCGTTGAATAAAGGGTTTCAAACATGGCCCGGTTGCGGGAGGAAAGCACCGTGTCCGTTTCTATGGAGTCCAGCAGGCCAAAGGCCTCGTCCACCGAAAGGTGCCTTGCCGTGTACCTGGGCTTTTTGGGCGTATGCACAGCCCTTGCCGGGTTTGCATCTGCAACCTGGGCTTTTTCCAGAAACCTAAAAAAGCTGCGCAGGGCCGATAGCTTGCGGCCCATGGTGGATTTTTTGTTTTTTTTGTAGAGGATTGAAAGCCAGGCCCTAACCACCAGCACATCCATTTGGGCCGGATCAGGGTCATCATCACCCCCCAGATGTTGGCGGGCAATGGATAGAAATTCCTCCAGGTCTGCCTTGTAGGCGCGGATTGTGGCAGGTGAATAGCCGTTCTGGGCCTGCTGGGCCAAAAAAGCATCCACAAGTTTCTGGGCCTTGCTTTTGCTGCTGTTTTCTATAGGCCCGCTATGCACGCCTTTAGCTCCTCCCAGTTGTTTATCTCAATAAAAGGGTGCGGCTTTCTGTTCCAGGGCCTTGCAAACAAAATGGGGTCAATACCGTGCTCGGCAAGGTGAAAGCAGGTCTCAAGCCTGTCCTCCACAAAGTGGATAACGCCCATTTCTGTAAGCACCTGGGCCTTGGCCTCAAAACTGCCTGTGGCATGGACAGCCAGCTTGTCCTCCGGTACCTGGATGGCTTGGGAGAGCCATTGGGTTATGGCTCTGCGCCTGGGCCTTGCTGTAACAAAGGTGAGCTTTGCGCCAAGGCCGGCCATGCCGGAAAGCACTTCCACAGCCCCATCCACAGGGTTAAGGGGCTGCTCGTGGCTCATTTCAAGCAGTTCGTTGATTATGGCAAGCACCACGCTGCTTTCAATGGGCAGACAGTCCTCTATCATGTAACTGGTTATCTGATCCTGGGTTATTCCGCCATAGCCGTACTTTTTATCGGCAATGTCCAGAAACAGGGTCATTGTGTCCGCCACAACGCCGTCTATATCAAAAGCAAGCCTTGCCGGGTCTATCATGTTATGCCCGCAGGCCTTTGGCGCTTGAGTCATGCTGGTGCCCTTTTCAAGCTTTCCCAAAAAACAAAACGCCTCCGAAAACCGCGGCCCGGCTATTCCTGGGCCGCCGGGCCCTTGAAGGGGCGCTTTTCAGAGGCGGAATGAACAAGACTGTAATGCTTCCTGCAAGCCCCTTTGCAGCCCCTTTTGCTAAAAAAAAGGATGCAAAGGCCTTAACAGAATGCCAAAATAAAAAGCGGCTTAAGCGGCCCTCCTGGTCCTTTTCTTGAGGCGGCTGATTCGGCGGCGCAGGGTTGAGGCCTTGTCTTTTTCGTCAGCCTCAACAGCCAAAAGCCTTGTTGCCTTGAGTTCGCGGATTTTCTGCTTTATCTCGCGCACGGTGGAATCACCCTTTTTGGGGCTGTCTTCAACAATTCCGCGCACATGTTTTATTGCAGAGATAAGCTCCGTCTTGTTCATGGCGTGCACGCCGGTGATGACTTCCGTTGTGAGGGCAAGCTCCCGCAATTCCTTGGCTGTCATCTTATCAAGGGGTTTTTCCTTGGTGTCCTTTTTTTTCTTC
>JASEHB010000228.1 GCA_030018745.1 Desulfatibacillaceae bacterium
GCGGCCCCATAGCCAGGATAAGCAGCCTTCAGCAGGCCATAAACGATGGCAATATAATAACCTTGAAACGCCAGGTTTTAGGCATAATTGAAAAAATTCGCCTCTCCGAGCCTGTTGACAAGCAGGACAGGCTGAAAAAGCTTGAGGAGATACTTCACGATCTGCCGTCAATAAAGGCCTGGTATGCGATAACGCCGCTCAAATCAAGAATGGGAAGCGATTCAACGGGCCGCCAGTCCGAAGTCTATGGCATGGGCCTGGCTGTTTTGGAGACCCTGCCAAGGCGTGTGCAGAGGCAGGTCCGCCGGGAAAACGGCGCGGGCAGGATGATTCTGCCCATGCACATCACCCCTTTGAGGCAGCACACCTATCATCCGGGAAAAAGCTCCCTGTTTTGCAGCTCCCGCACCGGCGCTCTGGTGTCCTTTTTGGGTCTGGAACGCTTTGTGTGCCATGAGCGCATTGCTGGCTGGCAGATAGATGACAAATCCATCGGCATGGCCGAGGAGGGCAACATCGTAACCCTGGGGGGAGTTGCCGCTGAACAGGGAAACGGCCTGACTCTTGAGCCTGAAAAGGCCCGTCCATCCGAGGCAGGAATCTCGTTTCGCTATCTTAACACCCCTTTGAAATATGTTATCAAGATTCTCATGGGGTTTATTCCGGCCTTTTTGACCTTTGCCCATACCCAGGACTGGTGGCTGCTGGCCTATTTCGGGGCAGTTATATGGTTTTTGGCAACAGGAATCCGCAATGTCATTCAATCCGTGCTTGGGGGAGGGGGCTTAAGACGCTCCCCGCTTATGAAGTGGAACAATTTTGTGAGCTGGGAAAGGCTTACTGACAGCCTGATGTGGACGGGCTTTTCGGTTCCGCTTCTTGAGCTTGTTGTAAAAACATGGCTTTGCAGGGACTTGCTTGGAATAACCACAACAACTTCCCCGGTGGCCCTTTACTCTATTCTTGCGCTTGTGAACGGGGTTTACATTTCAGGCCACAACGCGCTGCGCGGGCTTCCACGGGGCGCTGTTGTGGGAAACCTTTTCCGCACAGCTCTTTCCATACCCATAGCCTTTGCGTTCAATGCGCTGGCCGGAGCAGCCCTTTCCTGGCAGGGGGTTGCCAATGTGAACGAGATTCTTCAGAAATGGGCTGCAATCATCTCAAAGGCAGCTTCCGACTGCATGGCGGCCCTGATAGAGGGGACAGCCGACCGGCACCAGAATCTTGTTTGCAGAAAAAACGACTACTCCGAAAAGTTTGAGCAGTTGATGGGCCTTTACTCCCAGTTGGAGGTGCTTTATCCGGATGCACCCACAGACAAGCTTCTTGTTGCGCCGGAGCATTTTGAGCGCGGCAGAACCGAGGCCCAGGATATTGAAAAGCTGCTGTTTGTGAATGCGCTGGATATGCTCTATTTCTGGATGTACCAGCCAAGAGCCAGGATTGCCTATGGCCTGTTTGTTGAATCCCTTTCCGGGGATGAGCGCAGGCTTTTGGAAGCTGCACAACAGGTGCTTGCAAAGAAAAAGGAAATAAGCCGTCTTTTTATTGATGGAATGGTTGGAGAGAACTTTTCCCGCGCTTTGAGCTTTTATCTTGAACAAAGCCCGCAGTACCTCAAGGATATAAATGCATTGACCCTGTCTGCGCAAACAAGGGTGGCAAAAGTCTGAAGCGGTTTTCATCAGGCAAGCCGGATTTATTGGCTTTCCGGCGGCAAAACAGCCTGCTTATGCAACCAGGGGCCGCTGGAGCATCTTTTCGTACAGATCAATGTACTGGGATGCAGTAACGCTGTGGTTGAAAAGGGCGGCTCCGCGCATCATCACACGGGTTATCTGCTCGTCCTTTATCGCGCCGGGAAGATCATAAAAGCGCATGGCTTCTTCCATGGCCCATTCCAGGCCGCCTGCATCCCAATTTTGAAAAACAAAGCCGTTGCCAACGCTTTTTTCCACATTTATTTGTGAAACCGTGTCGTGCAGGCCGCCCGTGTCAAAGGCTATGGGAAGTGAGCCGTAAATGCAGCCTGTCATCTGGGGCAGGCCGCATGGCTCAAAGCGGCTTGGCATGAGTGTGAAATCCGAGGCTGCATAGGCCAGCCTGGCGAGCTTTTCGTCAAAGTTGCAGACCGCCACCCGGTCGTAAAGGCCGTGAAACTCCACAATGTTTCTGAAGTGCTTCTGCCACTCGCCGTTTGCCACAAAAACAATTTGAAGATGCTTATCCCAGTGGCGCGAAACCATTTTGTACAAAATATCCGAAAGAAGCTGGGGGCCTTTTTGCACCGGGTCCAGGCGGGATGGCCAGAAGAATATGGGCGCGCTGTCATCCTTAAAAAGGTTTAAAGACTGCTGGAGATGGCGCTTGTTCTGGCGCTTGCCAAGGTGCTGGGTATGCGGTGTGTACTGGCGGGCAAGGGCGCGATCTGTCGCCGGGTTGTAGGAAGGGTCCGGCGCATTTAAAATCCCGAAAGCACACTGGGCATAATACTTGGCTGCAAGCTCGTTTTTAAGGTTGGCAGGAACAAAGTTGTGGCGGCCTTCAACAATTTCCATCAAAAAAGTCTGGCTCACCGTGTTTACAAAGTGCGCGCCAAAAACCCCGCTTGCAAGAAAGTCCACAGGGTTGTTCTCGCGGGATTCCTCGTAGTTGAAAGGCTGGCGGTCATAAAAAAGCGATTGCCAGAAAGCAGCCGCATCAATGCCCCTGTCCTCTATATGGGCAAGGGTGGCCTTTACAGTGTGGATGTTGTGAATTGTGAAAAGACTTCTTATGCCAAGCCAGCGCGCAGCAGGGGGAATAAGTCCCGTCATCCAGTCGTTGCAGTGGATCAAATCCGGCTGCACCTTGGGAATGATGTGGTTTAAAACCTCCCGCTGAAAGGCAAGTGAGATTTTCAGATTTTCCGCAGCATAGTTGGAGTACACGCCCCGCTGGTAAAAAAAGGCCCTGTCCTCGGCCAGATGAACGCGGTCATCTGGCATGGAGCTTCTTATGGTGGAAAGCTCTCTGCGGATGATAGGCCCGAAATTGGCGGAAAAGATGGCCCGGTAGTCGGGAAGAGCCACATGGACATCCGCACCCTGGTCAAAAAGGGCTTTCACAAGGGCTGCCGAAACATCTGCCAGGCCGCCTGCCTTGGCGGAGAAATGGTTGGCCATGTTGCCCATGCCGTCAGGCAGATAGGTCACCTCCGGCGTTACAATGAGCACGCGGGGCTTGTTGCTTTTTTTTACCATGATTTTATAGGTTTTTATGTTTGCTGTTAAGGCCTTTTGCCCATGCCTGCCAGTAAAAAGTCGCCAATGGCGCGGCCTTTTACTGGTTATAATAATGCATCAGGCCCAGGTTACAAGGCCGGGGGCAAAACGGATGCGGCCGTCTCCGGCTGGCATGACTCTGGCTGTGTATCCGTAGCGGCCCGCCACCTTGCATTCCACAGTGCAGGCATAGGTGTAAAAGCCGCCTCCATGATCCTTTTCCACGGTCATGGCTTCAATATCGCCGGTAACAAGGGTGTCCATGCTCTGAAGCAGGCCGTAGTAAAGGTGCACCTCCACCTCGCTGGGTTTGAGCTGGCCCAGATAAACCCTTGTCATAACCAGGAAGCTTTCCCCCACCCGGTGCATCCCTGCGCCATCCCGCTGGGGCTGCTCCACGCGGATGGCGCTCCAATGCTCTTTGAGCCACCTGTGCTTGGCCTTGTGCTCCTTTGCCTCGCGGGCGTCTTCAAGGCACAGGCTTTGGGCGTTTTCAAGCGCCTGGCGGTAAAAAAGCTCATCATAGCGGCCCACCATGCAGTGGGCGGAAAAATGCTCCAGGGCCATTTTTATGGACTGCTTCATCATGCTCACCCAGCGCAGGGGGATGTCGCTTTCCTTGCGGTCGTAAAAGCAGGGTATGACATCGTTTTCCAGAACATTGAAAAGTGCCTGGCTTTCCACTGCGTCCTGGTAGCCGTGGTCGGCATATTCCTCTCCCTGGCCAATGGCCCAGCCGCGATTCCTGTCAAAGCCCTCTGCCCACCAGCCATCCAGCACGCTCAAGTTGAGCACGCCGTTCAAGGCGGCTTTCATGCCGCTTGTGCCGCAGGCTTCCAGGGGTATGCGCGGGGTGTTGAGCCACACATCCGCTCCCTGCACCAGGCAGCGGGCCACCTGTATGTCGTAATCTTCCAGAAAAATCACATGGCGTCTCAATGCAGGCCTTCTGGCAAAGCGGATTAGCTGCTGGATAAGGCCCTTGCCCTCGTTGTCCTTGGGGTGGGCCTTTCCTGCCAGCACAATCTGCACAGGCTTTTCCGGGTTTGTGACAAGGGCCTCCAGGCGATCCGGGTCCATGAAAAGCAGATACGCCCGCTTGTAGGTGGCAAAGCGCCGGGCAAAGCCAATGGTCAAAATGTCCTGATCCAGAACCGAGGATGCGTCCCTCATCATGGATATGGGGGCGTTTCTGCGGCCATACTGGCGCAGCATTATCTCCCGGCAGGTTCGGATGAGCCTTGTGCGGCTCATTTCATGGGCGCGCCACAGCTCTCCGCCGTAGATTGCATCAACCCTGTCAACAACAGAAGGCTCTGACGGCCTCATCTGCCAGTCCGGGCCAAGGTACTGCTCAAAAAGCATTGCGTTTTCCGGCGAAACCCACGAGCTTGAATGCACACCGTTGGTTACATGGGTTATGGGCACCTCCTCCTGGGGAATTTCCGGCCACAGGTGAGACCACATTTTGCGTGCGGTTTTTCCGTGCAGGCGACTCACGCCGTTTATGTACTGGGCCATGCGCAGGGCAAGCACGAACATGGAAAGGGGGCTTTGCGAGCCGCCGTTTTTTGCCTGGCCCCAGGAGAGTATTTCATCTGCACTCACTCCCAATGCCGGCTCCAAAGGCGCAAGATACGGGCGGG
>JASEHB010000229.1 GCA_030018745.1 Desulfatibacillaceae bacterium
CCTACCTCAAGGCCCTTATTTTGCCTAAAGCCAAAAGGCTGCTTAAGGAAGAGGCTGACCCCAAAGCCAGATTCAGCGCCCCTTGAGCGCCCCGCCAGGAGGCCCTTGCAGCCCTTGTCGGTGGCCGTGAGGAATCCATCCGGGTCATCACAAGCTGGTAAACAGCCTCCTTGGCTGCATTGAAAATTGTTCCTGCAAAAACCTTGTTGCCGGATACTGCAAAGGCATCCATTTCCCCAAAGCTAATAAGCGCGGGCTTTGCAGAAGGGGAGTAAGTTGCCAGCTCCTTGCCGCCAAGCAGATTCATGGCGTTTTGGGCCGCAAGCCTGCCCATGTCCATTGCATGATATGCCTGCTTTGGCAGGGCGCTCTCCAACTGGGCTGCATCCCCTGCCACAAAAATTGAAGGATGCGCTTTGCTTGCCAGGTGCTTGTCAACCTCTGCCCAGGCTCCGGGCCTTTGGGCCAGGCCGGATTCGTAGAGCAGATCCGGGGCCTTGGCCCCGCCTGTCCAAAGGGTTATGTCTGTTTCAAGGCTTTTGCCGCTTGCAAGAAAAACCTTTCCTTCCTTTACCTGGGCCACCCTTTCTCCGGTCAAAAACTCCACTGCAAGGCCTTTGCAATGGCGGCGCAGCACCGGGTCAATTACCGGGGGAGCTTCGGGCAGCAGGCGGTTTTGGCCCTCCACCACGCTGATTTTTATGCCCGGATGACGGCCAAAAGCGCGCAGAATTTCCCCCAATGCCTCCACACCCTCAAGCCCGCCGCCCACAATTACAACCTTTATGCCCTTTTGCCTGTGAACCAGATTTTCAAGCCGCCTGTTTATGGCAGCGCAATGGTCTGCACACTTGAAGGGCATGGCATATTGCGCTGCACCCTCAATGCCAAAGGTGTTGTTCTCGCCGCCCACGGCAAGTATTAGGGCATCGTACTCAAAAACATTGCCAGCATCGCAGACAACTTGTTTTTTATCGGGCAAAATTGCAGCAACCCTTTGGGCAATCCATTTGTGGCCCGCCCTTTTTATTATGGCGGCTTTGTCCAGGCGCAGGCTTTCCGGGCTTTTGCGCCGGGAAATAACCTCGTGAATGTTGGGGAGAAACTCGAAAAAGGGATTGGGGTCCAGGACCGTTACGGACCAGCCTGCGGGAATGGCCCTGGCCGCGCACAGGCCTGCAAAGTTGGCCCCTGCAACAACAATGCGGCGGGAAGAAAGATTTGGCTTTTTGCCAATGAAAAACACAAGTTGCCCTCTGCAATACTTTTTAGGTGCAGGCTGCTTTGTGCTAGAGCGAGAGGCCCATTTTATATGCCCTGTCCAGAAAGCGCCCGGGAATGGCATCCATTGACTTTGTGCCTGGAAGAGCGAGCTTGCCCTTTATTTTCAGCCCGCCGTAGTGGAGAACCTCCCGCACTGCGTGTATTGCCCCCCGGCTTTCGGCAGCAATGAAGTTGAATGGCCAGGGGGTTGTGCAGGCGGTTACAATGAGGGCTGGCTTGCCCTTCTGCCTTGGAATGGGAAACCCGTTTGGCTTTTCCCCCATGAAAACAGGAACGGTGCGGTCAAAAAGCAGTTTCAACTGCGCGCTCATGTTGCCCCAATGGGTTGGCGTGCCAACCACAAGACCCTCGCAGGCCGCAATTTTATCGCCCGCAATATGCGCCCCGTCTCCAGGGAGAATGCAGCGCCCGTCTGGTCTGCATTTCATGCAGGCAATGCAGGGGGCTATTTTCAGATCATAGGTATCAATCCATTCCACCTGATGGCCCTTTTCTTTAAGCCCCTTTTCAACTGCCGCAAGAAGGGTTGCCACCTTGCCTTTCTTTTTGGGGCTTCCATTTAAAATAAGTATCATATCAACCTTTTAAGGAATATGGGCATAATGTGTCGGCAGCATATTGGGCCTAAATTTTTACCAGCTCATACTTGCGGCTGCCCAGGCCTATCTGCTCGCCGTAGGAAAGCTGGAGATCCGCCTGGGTATAGCTCCACAGGCCGGGGATTTTTGCCTCGCCAGGGGCCAGGTTTTTGCTCAAAAGGCTTTGGGGGTTGCCTGCCTGCTGGTTCACCAGATCCCAACTGGCCTGATCAATGGCAACCGGGTCTAGAGATGCCAGAATGCCAACATCGGGCACAATTGGGGCATCTGACCAGGGTATGCAGTCGCAATCGGGCGTGATGTTCATGAGCAGGTTTATAAAGCCCGCCCTGCCAGAAACACTTTTGAAGGCCCCCAAAGCATATTCAGTCATGCGCTCCATAAAGGGGCCAATGTCTGTGCGCCAGTCCAGATCTATGCTTTTTTCCGGGCACTGGGCAAGGCATTCCCCGCAGCCTATGCAAAGCTCTTTATCAATTGTGGCCTTTTGCTCACCGTCTTTTTCAACCAGGGTGGCAGCACCTTCCGGGCAGACCTCCTGGCACTTTCCGCAGCCTATGCATGTTTCCTCATCCACAAAAAACCGGGCGGAATGCTGCTCCTTTTTGCCCTGGGCCGTGGCGCAGCCCATTGCCAGGTTCTTTATGGCCCCGCCAAAGCCCGCAAGCTCGTGACCCTTTACATGGCTTACAGCTATCATGGCGTGGGATGCGGCAATATCGCCTGCTATTTTAACGGTCTCAAACCATTTGCCCTTTATGGGTATGTGGGCGCAGTGGGTGCTTTTAAGGCCGTCTGCGATGATTATGGGGACATTCATGGTGGCAAATGAAAAACCATGCGAAATTGCCGTGGCAATGTGGTCAACAGAGTTTTTGCGGCCACCGGAATAAAGGGTGTTGGTGTCTGTGAGAAATGGCTTGCCGCCTGCCTCGCGCACCTTGTCAACAATGCGCCGCACCAAAACCGGGCTGGTAAAGGTGTCGTTGCCTATTTCGCCGAAATGCACCTTGACGGCAACAAGGCTGTTTGGATTTAAAAGCCCGGCAAGACCGGCCTTATCAAAAAGACGGCCGATTTTGCTTATCTTGTTATCCTTAAAACGCCTTGCCCGCAGGTCTGCAAAATAAACAGGAGATGCCATAAAAAAAGAACCCTCCTTAAAATGGCTGAAGAATAAACCGGATATTTCAGCGGATATGTTTTTATCCTTTGTCGTCTGGCCCTTTATCCGGGGTGAAGAGCCATCCATGCCAGGCTTCAGCAGCCCTGGGCCTTGTTTCTTGGCTGGCCTGAAAACATGAGGTGGTTTTTTGCCAGAACCTTGCCCCAAGAGCCGTAAAGCTCGTGAAGGTTTTTGCTAAACCTTGTCCAGATTTTGCGCTGCCTGGCCATTGCCATCAAAAGAGATGGCGTAACCTGGCTCTGCTTCATGGCTTCCAGGCTGCGCTTGGCCTCCTTTTGCTTCTGCTTCAAGGTTTCGCCAAGGCTCTGCCCCTTGTTTTGGGCCCTTGGCAGGGGATGTTGCAAGGTGCTTGGGCTTTCAAGCAGGCCAGGCTTGTTTTCCGGGGCAATGAGGACCAGACCCATGAGGTTGCCGCCGCCAATGCTTTCCGGCTCGCAGGTTCCGCCTATGGGATAAACCTCCCAGCCTTGGCAGGCAGCCATTTTAAAGGCATTCATGCCGCAGGATTCCATTGATGGCGAGGAGAGATCCGCATGGCGGCAGCTTCCTGTGGCCAGATCCATGCAATTTGGCTGGAAGTGGCACAGGGCGTCCCGGCAGTTGCCTGCCGCAAAACCAGCGCGGGAGACATAGCCCATTTCCGATAAGGTTTTTTGCAGAAGCTTTGTAATGGAAAAGGTTAGCAGATAATGCCCGCCAAGGTTGAACAGGTTGCCTTCCGGGTCCATGTTGCCATCGGCAATGAATTTGCCAAGCCCCTTTGCAGCGATTATGGATGCAGGCACCTTTACACGGAAGAAAATAGCCCAGTCGTGGGCGTCAATCATCTGTTTAACCTGCTCCAAACTGTAGCCGTTGGGCGGGCAGTGGCCGCACCCGCCGGACATATAGCATTTGGGCACCATGCACTTGAAGCGGACGCGGGGGTCTAAAATAATTTCGGAGGTTTTTATGGCAACAGCGTCATCCGCGCCCCATTTTTTGGCCAGCCATTGAAGCTCATCTAAATCCGTGGGCATTACCCTTGGTTTGTATGGGCCTTTTTTGGGCCTTGAAATTGCTTTTGACATGACGGGTTCCTTGAAAAGTTGTTGCCTGAACAAAACGGTTAATCCACAAAAACAATGCCTGCCGCCCAATTGCCCAAAGAGTCGCTTTTAAGGCCGCAGTCAGCAGCAAGGGTTTTTGAGTCCATGCCGCAGGCTGCCATGGATGGCCTTGCCTTGTAGGGGTGCAGGCATACCCTGCCCTTTATCTTGCCCCAGCAGCGTTTTTCCTGGGGGCAGAACACCGCCCGGCAGTTGGCATGGGCAAAGCCCAGGGTAAGGTGATACCCCATGTAAAAGGCCGCAGCCTCCACAGCAGCCGTTATTTCATAGACCTTTTCGCAGGCAGCTCGCACGGTTTTGTCGTCAATAGGCCCCTGGCCGGGATCCATTGCGCGCGGAGGCGTATCAACAACAAAAAATATCGCCTTTTCAAAGGCTGTTGCTGCATCCCTTATGGAATCGTTGGGATAATTTAAAGGCCAGTGGGTGCTGTCATAGTCTGCATCAGGGGGGTTGGTGGAGGGCTTTTCCAGCCAGGGTACATTTTTGGCATTTACTACAAATGCACTGGCAGCACCTTTTTCCAGGGCCAGGGCCTTTAGAATTTCCAAATCCTTTTCAAACTGCCTTGCATCCTTTTGCGCGCAAATGCTTCTGGCCTTGGGGCAAGTTGAAACTGTTTCCATGTCGGGCGCTTTCTGCTTTTTGGTTATGAGGGAATTTTAAACTTTATATTTATAGCAAATCCAGCCCCTTTGGGTAAGCCCTTTTTGGATTTTTTT
>JASEHB010000230.1:0-1769 GCA_030018745.1 Desulfatibacillaceae bacterium
GGGATATGGAAATTTGCTGTTGGGGCTTCAGAGCCTTCAGCAACTATAAAGAAAAAGTAGATTGCCATGCAGCGCGATATCACCATAGCCCTGGCAGTAATGCCAAGCCCTTTGGGGCAGGTTGAGCAGAACATTGCGGCTGTGGATACCCTTGCGGGCCGGGCCGCCCGGCAGGGGGCGCAGATTGTGTGCTTTGCGGAAATGTGTATCACCGGCTATGCGCCGGATGGCTCCATACGCGCCCATGCCCAGGAGATTGACGGGCAGGCGGCAGGCGCCCTGGGGGAGATTGCCCGCAGGCACAATATTCTTGTTATGGCAGGCCTTGCAGAAAAGCTTGATGACAGGGTTTTTGCCACCCACCTTCTGCTGTGCCCGGATGGAACTTTTGGGATTTACCGTAAGCTTCACATCTCCCCCCCGGAGGCTGCGGTCTTTGCCAAGGGCGACAGGTTGGCGCTTTTTGGCAACTCCGGCTGCAATTTTGGAGTCGGGCTTTGCTATGACGCCCATTTTCCGGAGCTTGCAGGCGCGCTGGCAGATTCCGGGGCCGATTTTCTGCTTTTCCCCCATGCCTCGCCCCACGGCACGCCCCAGGGCAAAAAGGAAAGCTGGATGCGCCACCTTGCGGCAAGGGCTTTTGACAACGCCGTTTTTGTGGGCGCGGTGAACCAGAGCGGCCAAAACGGGCAGGGCCTTTCCTTTCCGGGCCTTGCCCTTTTCATTGGCCCGGACGGCAAAATTCTGGCCGAAAAATCCGATGAGGGCCTGCTTGTCCACACCCTGAAAAAAGAGCAGCTTGATGCTGTCCGCTTTCACAGGATGCGTTATTTCCGGCCACAGAAAAGAGGCGATATCTTTGGCTCCGCCTTACCGGCTTTTACTGCCCTGCAAAACTTCCCCAAATAAAACCTGCCCCTTGCAGCACCTTTAATTGCGGCCTTTGCCCTGCCAATGCCCCTTGGGGGCTGCCCCCTACCCTTTTATGCCTGCTCAACCGCCATATCCTGAAGGCTCCAAACAAATTGCAAAACAGTCTTTGTTTTGCTATTGGTCTGTGCCATACGGTTCATTGCAAAGGTTTTGCCCTTTCAAGAAATTCTGGCAAGGCCTTAAGTTTTGTGCGGCCCTTATACCTTTGCAGCCGCAAAAAGCCCCGGCAGGGGCGGCGCATTCAAAAAAAAATCTGGCATAGGAGGTCCAATGGCTCAAGGCAAAAAGCTTACCCTCACAAGCAAGTCCTTCAAAAACGGCAAGCCCATTCCGGCAGCCTTCACAGCCAAGGGCGAGAATGTTTCGCCGCATCTGGCGTGGAAGGGCGCCCCTGCAAACACGAAAAGTTTTGCAATTATCATGGATGACCCGGATGCCCCGCATCCGCGCTTTGCCCTTTTCACCTGGGTTCACTGGGTGCTTTACAACATTGCAGCAGATGCAACCGGGATGGACCAGGGCGCACCTGATGGCGGCAAGCTGCCAAACGGCGCTTTTCAGGGCAAGAACTCCTACCGGAAAAACCGCTATATGGGGCCTGATCCCCCCTTTGGCAGGCATACCTACTGCTTTAAGCTGTATGCCCTGGACACAACTTTGGATATTGAGCCGGAAAAGGCCACAAAAAAGGCGCTGCTAAAGCTCATGGAGGGCCACATTCTTGCCCAGACAGAGCTTAAAGGCACCTTTGCCAAGGCTGACGCCAAAAAAGGCGCATGAAAAACAGCGGCTTGTTTTTAGCAAAAAAGTTTAACAGACTCTTAAAAACATTTCAG
>JASEHB010000230.1:1779-4892 GCA_030018745.1 Desulfatibacillaceae bacterium
TTCAGGGGGCTTTTTTTAACAAGGCCCCCTGCTTTATAGGCTTTTAACCAAAGCGGGCGGCAGCATAAAAGGGCTTTTTATGAACGAGCAGGCGCAGGCTGTTGATGAGGAAAGCGGAAAACTGCTGGAGTTTTTGGCAGGCACTGGCACAAGGCCGCCATTTAACTCCACCATGCACGAGGCTGTGCGCCATGAGATCTACGCCTTTTACACAAGGGCCAATGATGATGGGGCGACAAGGCCCGAAGACCCAGGCCAGGCAACGCGCATTGCCCGCTTTTTTGAAAAGCTTGTGGAAATAAAAAATGAAAAGGGCTTTTTTGCCGATCAGCTTGGCTTTGACAAAAAGGAGCTTACCCGGCTTGCCCTTCGCCACAGGCAGCTTGATGAGCACGGCGTTTCTGTTGCAGGACGGGTGTTTTCATCGCCGGAGCACATAAAAAAGGTGTTCCGCATTGTGGAGCATTACTTTAAAAACAAAAAAAGCCTTGCCCCAAGCGGACTGGACAGGTGGGACGCCATCCTGGAAAACTTTGCGCGCATTCAAAAAATGCTTCGCATGGATGAAAAGGACTGGAATTCCCCGGTTGGGCAGATTAAAAACGCCATTGATTCGCTTATAACCCTCTCCCAGGTGGTGAAACTGCCCGAAGCCGCGCTTGTGGATCTGATGAAGGTGACCCAGCGGTTTGGCCTTCGCATTCCGCCTTACTTTGCAGGGCTTGTTTTTTCCGGCACCGAAAATGACCCCATTCTACTGCAATGCCTGCCCACGGGCGAATCCCTTGAGCCAAAGGGCGAGAGCAGCCCTCCCCTGTGCGCCACCCGCTCCCCGGCCCGGCTTGTTGACCGCATCTACCCCTTTACCGTGGCAATAAAGGCAACCGTCATCTGCCCTGTTCACTGCGCCCACTGTGTGCGGCGGGAGCACATACCTGCAAAGGATTTTTCCTTTCCCTTGCAGGCTTACAACGAAGCTTTGGAATACATAAGGAAAAACAAGGAAATCCGCGATGTGCTGATAACCGGCGGCGACCCACTTATGCTTTCGGACAAGGTTTTGCATTACCTTTTGACCGAGCTGGACAAAATCGGCCATGTGGAGATTAAGCGCATAGGCACAAGGGTTCCCACGGTTTTGCCCCAGCGGATTTCCGACCAGCTTCTTGCGGTTTTGGGCCGAAGCAACGAACAAAAGCCCCTGCGCCTGATGACTCATATCAACTCTGCAATGGAGATAACCCCAATTTCTCTTGAAGCCTTAAAAAAGCTCTCGCGGGTCACCAGCGCCATCCTGAACCAGACAGTTCTTCTCCGTGGCGTAAACGACAGCTCCCCTGCCATGTGGCGGCTGTGCGAAATCCTCCAGCAGGCCTATGTGAAGCCCCACTACCTCTTTTCCATGAGCACCCGGCACCCGGATCAGGCATATCTTGCGGTTCCCATTGCCAAAGGAAGGGATATTGTGGAAGGCATGATAGGCGTGCTGCCCGGAGACGCCATTCCCCGCTATATGGCATTGGCACACGGCAAGGTGCCCCTGGAGCGCTGCCTTGCCACCCGCACGGAGGATGACCAGATTTTGCTGACCAAGCCCTGGAGCGGCCTGGACGAAAAGTATCCTGATGTAAGCCAGGCAGATTATGCAAAAAAGGATTTCGGCTTTGCCCGGTACAAGTAGGGTGTCAAGGGCGATTGCTGCCTGTTTTCGCCCCGGCCCTGCATCTGGTATTGCCTTAAAAAAGCCTTGCCCGATATTTTTTTGCTTGCAAGGCCACGGGTTTCAAGTATCCTTATTATTAAGGTCTGCCGCCTGAAAATGCCCGGCGGTTTTTTTAAGATTAGGTTCCAAAAGCCTTTAAGCAAAGGATGTAAGCCTCCCATGCCTCTTTATGATCTCTCGGAATTTTTCAGCCTGTCCCGGGCGATCAACTACAACCTGTCCGCCACCACTTCGGGCAGGTTCTACATGCTCAAGTACATCACCGACACCAAGCACCTTTCTGCTGTTGAAACAGGCATTCTGATGAAGGCCATGCAGTTTCTCATCAATGCCTATGGCGACAAGCGCCGCCGTCTTGGGCCTCCGGCGGTCCTGCATCCGCTTCGGGCTGCCACCCTTTTTTCAAGGGCATCAAACCGGCTGGCCATTCTGGATATCCTTGTGGCCATGTTCCACGATGTTTTTGAGGACATCTACCCCTTTGATGTGGAAAACCCCCATTGGCAGAAAATAATGCTCGAAGAGTTCACTGCCATGCTGGGCCGCCTGGATAATGACGCAGGGCAGATTCTGTTCGACCGGCTCATTCTGCTGTGCCGCAGGGATGACGAGAGCTACTACCAGTACATAGGCAGAATTCTTGATGAGCCGGAGCACGCGGACCCCGCCCTGCGGGTGAAGCTGGCAGACCGCCTGGACAACACCCTGGACATGAGGATAGACCTTTCCGACATTCCAGAAGAGCAGGGGTTTTTTCAGGAGATTTTTGAAACCCTTTTCCTCAATGTGCCCGTGCGCTCCCCCCTGCCCCAGGTGCATCCGCCTCCGGCCCCCTTAAACGGGGCATGGCGGCTTTACGAGCTTTTCAAGAGCACGGTTCTGCTCACCCTTATCCGGCAGCACGGCAACCAGTCCACCTCGCGGGGCTACCACCAGCTTTTCCACGCACTCACCGTTGCAAGCTGGAACGAGGCCAAGCGCATCTTCACCCACATCCACAGCTTTCACGGCCAGGGCATGGGCGATATCCGCTCCGTGCTGCTGGAAGCCATGGAATACTGCCACACAGACCGCATAAACATGATAACCAAGCCTGACGGCCGCTACCGGCTTGACGGGCTTTTCTCCTATTACTTTGACCAGGCATCCCCGGAAATCCGCAAGGCCCGCCTTGCAGAGCTTTACAGGGACAAGGCCCTCATGGCCCAGGCCTCGGTTGCCTTTGTGGTCATATTTTTAAGCTTTCTCCAGGATCCTGATTATTTCATCAAAGGCATAAGCAAGCTGGGTATAAAGCCAAGCTGATTTTTTCTTTGGAACCACCTCAATTCTGTCTGCGCACACACTTTTTTCCCTTCCGTAAAAAATCCTTTGGAATCAAGCCTGTCTT
>JASEHB010000231.1 GCA_030018745.1 Desulfatibacillaceae bacterium
TGAGATCCCATTTCCTTTTGGGCAGATGCCGCCGGGCGGATCTGCCTGCCGCCGACAAAAACCGCCTTGATTTCCGGCGGCCCGGCAAGCAGCTTCTCCGGGCTTTGGGCAACAACAACCATGTCTGCCGGGTTTTGGGGGGCAAGGGTTTTTGTCTGGGAAACACCTGCAAGGGCAAAGTTCTCCCGCGAGGCAGCGGCAATCACCTCCTCCACCTTAAAGCCTGCACGGGCCATAATGCCCATTTCCTCCCACAAAGCCCTGCCGTGGCTCACACCCTGGCTGCCTGCATCTGTGCCAGGGCATATTTTAACGCCGAGTTTGCGGGCAATTTCCATCTGCCCTATCTGGTGGCCGAGCATTTTCTCTGCAATTTCCACCCTGGGGTCGCCCGGAGGAAGGGTTCTTGCATAGCCTGCCATCGTAACTGCCGTGGGTGCCCAGGCCGTACCCAGGCGGGCCAACCGGCGCAGGTTTTCCTCTCCCATGAAAAAGCCGTGCTCAATGCTGGCGGCCCCTGCCTCAAGGGCAATCCTCACAGGCTCCTGCCCGTTGGCGTGAACCGTAACATTGAGGTTTAACGCCCTTGCAGCCTCAACCGCCCTGGCAAGCACGGAAAGGGGAAACTGTGGGGTGCTCTGTCTGCCAAAATCTGCAAGGCTGTTTATGCCTGATCCCACAATCTTGACATGGCCCAGGTTTTTGGAATGCATTGCAATGGCTTCGTGAAGGCCGACTCCAGGGTCCGGGGGCCGACCTATGATGGCACCGTAGCGATTTGCCGCGTGCCAGGCCTTGCCGGCAGGGATTATCACAAATGGGCCGGATTTTTCCTCAAGCCAAAACTTCAAGGCCCAGGCATGCCTGTCGCCTGCATCCCGCGCCAGAACAACACCCCAGTCAAGGGAAAGGGCGGTGTTGCTGGCGATGACCCTTTTTGCATCCTGCCAGGGGGCGTTCATCATGGCCTTGCGGAGGGAAGGCTCCGCTGTATCCGTCCAGGCCAGGTGAACATGGGAATCAGCCAGGGCCGGAACTATGGTGCAGCCGGAAAAGTCCCATATCTTTGCTTTGGGAGGCAGGGCTGCACCCTTTGGCAGGATTCTGGTTATCAGGCCCTTTTGGCTTGCCAGTATGCAGTCCCTTTGAACAGGTCCTCCTGAGCCGTCTATAAAATAACTGCATAAAAAAAAGCTGTCTTCCATTGTTTGCACCCTCCCTGGCAGCGCTTTTTACCATTCATTTGCCTTATACAACTATTGCGGCTTAAGTTTCCAGGGCTTATATTGTTTGACAAGACAAAGGCCATGATTCCTGCCGTCTTGTGAAGTGCTCAAAAACAAAGCGGCAGAACCAATACAAAGCAGGAGGGAAAAAAATGACAAATTCACTCAAGACGGTTTTTCTGCTGGGGCTGCTCACCGTGCTCCTGGTGCTAATAGGAGGGGCCATTGGCGGAAGAGGCGGCATGATTGTGGCCCTTGTTTTTGCAGGTGTCATGAACTTTGTGAGCTACTGGCATTCGGATAAAATTGTGCTCAAGATGTATAAGGCAAGAGAAGTCTCTGCCAATGACGCGCCCATGCTTTACGGGCTTGTGAAAAGCATTGCCATGCGCGCCAGCCTGCCCATGCCTAAAGTTTATATAATCCCCCAGAACTCGCCCAATGCCTTTGCAACGGGCCGCAACCCGGAAAATGCTGCTGTTGCCGTTACCCAGGGTCTTTTGCAGATTCTGGACAAGGAGGAGTTGGAAGGGGTGATTGCCCATGAAATGGCCCATGTGGGCAATCGCGATATTCTTATAGGAACCATAGCCGCAACCCTGGCAGGCGCAATCACCCTCATCGCCACTTGGGCGCGCTGGGCTGCAATTTTTGGAAGGGGGGGTGATTCGCGAGGCAACATCTTTGGCCTTATCGCCATGTCCATACTTGCGCCAATAGCCGCCATGCTGGTGCAGATGGCGGTTTCCAGAAGCCGCGAGTACCATGCAGATGCCACAGGTGCAGCATATTCGGGCAACCCGGTGGGCCTTGCCAAGGCCCTGGACAAACTCCAGCAATATTCAAAGAGGGCACCCATGCAGGCCAACCCGGCAACCGCCCACATGTTTATCGTAAGCCCCCTTTCCGCCTCCAGTCTAGGCGGTCTTTTCTCCACTCATCCTCCCATGGATAAAAGGATTGAGCGCCTTGTCGGACAAAGGCCCTCCAGCCCGCAAGGGCCGGATAGCCGGGGGCCTCAAGACCGCGAAAGGGGCCTGAACAAGGCAAAAAATGTCTGGGATAATCTGAAATGATTCGCACGGCCTTTTGCCCGGTGAGTTGAAATTTCGGCAATATCCGGTATCCGGCAGATTTTTTAGGGGGCTAAAAAGACCCTTGACTATGGGTTAAAAAAGCCAAAAAGGGAGAGCCGAAAGCTTCGGCCCTCCCTTCCGACGCCCGTGGCTTTGAGCAAACTATTTGCGCCTTGGCAATTTCAGGGGGGCCAGGCGGATGAAGCCCGAGCGGTAGTAACTGAAAGCCAAAAGGGGATATGTAGGACTCAAAATGTCCTCTCGTTCCTTATTGTTTTCCTCAATGCGTATTCCCAGTCGTTTCATCGCGACCTCCTTTGCGCCTCTTTTTTAGCCGTAAGCGCCCGGCAAATAGCCCGTAACCGCCTGCTCACACCTCTTTGCTGCGCCTTGTACCTTATCGGCTGCTCAATTTTTTCTCTCTTAAGCAGGAAGCCTGGGCTTAAATGACTTCATTTTCTCCTTTCTCCTGAAAGGATGTCTCAATATTAAGTATTATGACGCAGCGTGTCAAGTAAAATCGTACTTGAGGATTAAGAAATCGTATTTTTCCACCATAAGCCAAAGGTATTATTTCGAGGCTTTTTGGAATGAGATGGCATTACTCGCCCAAAAAATAGGTAGTAATTTTAGATAGCTTATATATCTAGCGCGTCATAAAAAGGCAGGACAAATGCTTCGGGTCGAGGTACCAACACCAAAAAGGCTAAAAAAGGAAAAATCAGAAAATCTCCCAGGAGAAGACCCCAGGCTTGAGCAGGGCAGTGCATGCCCTGGCCGCATTCAGCGGCTCTGTGCAGAAGATATCCAGAAGAGCAAGGTTCAGACCAGCCTGGCAGAGCATGGCAATATAGGCACTTTGGAAGGCTGTGCGGGCAATGCGGGGCGTGCGCAGGCCAGAAGTGAGATTGGAGAGGCCCACCACGGTTCTTATGGGGAAATTGAGCACTTCCGGCAGCAGGCGCAGTGTTTCAACCACGGCCCTTGCCTGGGCATGGCCCTCATCCCACACCAGCGGCGGGCAGATCGGGTCAATGACTATGCGTTCTGGCAGAATCCCCTCATGGCAAAGGCCTGCAAACAGATTTGCCGCCAGCGCAAGCCGGGTGTCGGAATCGGATGGGACACGGCCTTGTGGAGTAAGAAGATAGGCGATTATGTCCGCATCAAAGCGCCGTGCAAGCCCTGCCATTGACTTAAAGCGGGAAGGCTCCAAAGACACCCCGTTTATGATTGGCCGCCCGTGGCGCGCCCTGGCAAGCCCGGCCTCCATTGCAAAAGGGTTCACGGTATCCAGGCACAGGGGCAGGGAGCAGCCCTCCTGCACGGCATCCACAAAAAAGGTCATTGCCTTTTGGGGGTTTTTGGGCAGAGGGCCGGTGTTTATGTCAATGGCGTTTGCCCCTGCCCTCTCCATTCTCCGGGCAAGCTCAACAAAAAAGGCGGCGTCCCCCCCTGCAAAAGCCTTGGCAACAGAGGGCCGGGTTATCTGAAGGTTATCTGCAATAAAGAACATGGCCACCCGCCTAAAAGCCCTTGTTTGAACCGGAAAAACGCCTGGCAAAAAGGCGGGCAATAACGCTGACAAGCGCAACTGCTGCCAGAAGGCATACAAGCCCCGGAATCCACACAAGGCCCAGATAGCCAGGATTGCCTGACGCCACAACAATGCCGGTTATTCCAAATGCAAAAAAAAGCAAAAGAACAAGTATGCCCCCAAGGCACACGGGCGTGGAGTCATACCAGGGTTCACGCTTTTTTCCTGCAAGCCCAAGCAGGAATCCATGCCTGTTAAATTCCGTTGTCATGGCAGGTGGCCGCCCAGGGGAAAGGAGTTGTAAAACCGGAGCAAGTTATTTCTTCAAAAAGCAAAAGCACAGAGCAAAGTTTTTCTCAAGAAAAAACAAAGCCATCCCTTGCCGACAAAAACCTTGCCGCTAAAGGATGGCTTTTTGCTTTTATCTTAAAAGGGCTATCAGGCTTTGGCTTTTTTCTTTCCCGGACTTTTCTGGGCGCTCTTTTGCTGGCGCGATAACCTCAATTTTTCCCCAAGGCCACGATCTTCTGCGCTTTTCCTGCGCTTTTCGGAAAGCTCCTGGCTGCTCAATGGCTGCCTTGCGCTAAAGCCCCACTTTTTGCGATATTCCTTGGCTGTGAGGTCGTGCTCCTTGAGATGGCCGCTGGTGAGCTGCTTGAATGTTGCGCCGCACTCAAGGCAGAGCACTGATTTTCTGCGGATGGAGCGCTTTGGATTGGCCCGGATTGCGCCCAATTTATCCGGCGCCTGGGAGATTGCTGCTTCAGATGACTCAAAACCTTGCTGTGTGTCTTCAACATTCTTGATTTGGGCCAATGCGGAAAAAATGGAGTTTAAAGTTTCGCGAATCTCCTCGCTTGTCATGTTGCTCTGCGATGCCTGGGCAGCCACAATTTCAGCAGCCATTTCGGTCAATGTTTTGGACATGATGCAGGCCTCCTTTTTAAGTTGTGGCCAAAAATTTCCGCAAAAACACTTTTGCGGATTGCCAATGCCTGGTTATGGCGTCATTAGTAGCAGATGCAATTTGTCG
>JASEHB010000232.1:0-778 GCA_030018745.1 Desulfatibacillaceae bacterium
CAATAATTACTTTGTCCAGGGGCACACCCAGGTTTTCCAGCAGAATATTGACCTGCTTTGCAAGGTTGACATCAATGGGGGAGCTGGAAATGACAGAGTGCTTGAAACCCATTGCAGCCGCACCGATTGCCTTGTGGTTCTTGTCTTCCACAGGCCCGATGGTCAGATTCATGCCATCGCATTCCTCGGCTACCTTCTTTAGGACTTCCTCATCCTTCTTGGGGTTTGCACAGCCCCAGACAACCAGTGGAACGCTGATGGCCTCGGCGACCTTTTTGACGGTGGCCGCCGCTTCTGCTGCCGGAGCGTTCTTATCGTTGGGGTCTGTGCTTTTGAGCTGAAGAACAATAAGCTGTGCGCCGAATTTTTCCACGCACTTTTTGGCCCAGGCAACCGGATCGTCCAGCACATCGGCAACATGAGCGGTTGCTGCTTCAGGCCATTCGGTGGGCTTCATGTCCCAGACTTCCATTGCCAGAACAGGCTTTTTGGTCATCTGGCCTTCAAACAAATAGAAAGGATAACAGTTCTTACCGCCGACAGTGACGGTCTTTTTCCCACCGCCCAGGGTTACTTCCCTGACTTTTCCGGTGTACGACTCTTTAAAAGGTTCAAATCCCATCGCATCCTCCTTGAATGCCGTTAGCGTTGCATCTTAAAATCCGGCTTTTAATTTCCCGCCGGCGGGCAAACCGTGTTTGACCCTTCGCACTAAAATTAAGGGGCCGACAAAGCCCCTATGGAAGCCTTTGCTAACAATAGCAGGCACTTAACTTAA
>JASEHB010000232.1:788-4862 GCA_030018745.1 Desulfatibacillaceae bacterium
CCTGCCTTTTTTAATAACGATAACCCACTTCTCTTCTAAAACCTTGACCGCTATAGCAGATTAAGCTTTTTTGTCAATAATAATTGGGGTAAAAAAACTTGCCTTTTGCTTTTATCAACCGGTTTTTTGGTTCCTGAATGCAGCAAAAAAACCGGTTTTGGGGTGGGAAAAGTTGCAAGGCAAGGCTTGCGCCCAACTGCCGGGCATTTGCATGACTGGGCAAAAAAAATTCCCTCTCTACAAAATGCACCAACTCTTGCACAACACCCCCATCGCTCATGCCAAAAGCAGCATATTGCAGCAAGGCAGGGGCCGTCTCACTTGCTTTGCATTACCCTGTTGCGCTGCTCCAGCCTTTCCTTTAGCCTGGGGAACTGGTTGATATCCGTGTGGGGCAAAAACAGCGAGGCAACATAGTTGTCCATGTAGCCTGGCGCTTCGGACAGCTCCACATTGGTCATCTTTCTTGTAACTTCCACAACATCCGCCCTCACCTTGTTGGTGAGTATGCTCATGCGCGCCCCCATGATGGAGCCGTTGCCCAGATAGGTCACCTTGTCCGGGTCGGTTTCAGGCAAAAGGCCTATGGTCATGGCGGATTCCAGATCAACATAGGAACCGAAACCACCTGCCAGGATTATTCTGTCAAGCTGATCAATGGTAAGCCCCACTTGGCTTAAAAGGGTCATGTAGGCCGCATACATTGCGCCTTTGGCCCGGATAAGGTTTTCAATGTCAATTTCCGAAAGGGTGAGATCCCGGTCAATCTGCGTGTCTGCTGCCCAGGCAACAACAAATTCCCATGCGCCGTCCCTCTCCCGAATGCGCTCTGTGGAAAGATCCCGGTTGAACTTGCCCTGATTGTTGATGACCCCCAGAAGAAACATTTTGGCCAGCATTATGATAAGGCCTGAACCGCATATTCCCTTTGGTCTCTGGTTGCCTATGGTCAGATTCATGGGTTCAAAGGTAACCGGATCAAGAGAAAAATCTTCGATGGCTCCCTTGGTGGCTCTCATGCCGTGCTCCACCCCGCCGCCCTCAAATGCAGGCCCTGCCGAAGCTGCCGCGCACATCATCCAGTCCTTGTTGCCCACAACAATTTCCGCGTTGGTGCCGATATCAATAAAAAGGGTCAGCTCATCGGAGAGATACATTCCCGAACCCATAACCCCCGAAACAATGTCACCGCCCACATAGCTTGATATGCAGGGATATATGAGGGCGGTCACATGGTCTGGAAGCTCAAGCCCAAGCTCACGGGCCTTCAGAACCGGGTAGATGCTTGCCGCAGGAACATAGGGGGCGCGGCGGATATAGCTTGGATTGATTTTCACAAAAAGCTGGGTCATGGTGGTGTTGCCAGCCAGGGCCACAGCAGTCACCTCATCGGGGTTCACCTTGGCTTTGGCGAATATCTTGCCAAGAATCTTGTTGATGGTGCCAACCACCACCTCGCTTAACCTATCCATGCCGCCGGGCTTTTCCGCATACATTATGCGGGTTATTACATCCTCGCCGTAGGATATCTGGGCGTTGAACTCGCCATGCTCGGCAAGAACCTCTCCTGTGAGAAGGTCCACAAGCTGCCCGTAAACCGTTGTGGTTCCTATATCAATGGCTATGGCGTAATTCTCGTTGCTTGTGTCTCCGGGCTGGACATTTATGATTCGGGTGCGGCCGTCCTCCCGCACAGGCCTGGAAAGGGCCACCGTGACCGCAAAATCGCTCTGGCGCAAAACATCGGGAAGCTTGCGCAGAACAGCCAGATCCACCACAAGCCGCCTCTCGCCAAAATCCTTGCGCAGGCAGTTGATAAGGCGGGTCATATCGCAGACATTGTCCTCGTGGGTTGGCGGAGAAAGGGTAAGATACCTTTCCTCAACAGGCGGAATAAAAAGCCCGGCCTCCTTTAGCTCATCCAGATGAATCTGCGTGGCGGAAGCTGTTTTTCTGGGCATGGCCGCAAGGTTCAAGACAGAGGCATCCACAACGGATTCCACCGGCACGCGCACCGTTACATCCTCCACCACCTTGCTCTTGCAGGCCAGGCGATAGCCCTTGTCCCAGTCATCAGCCCGCAGTTTTTCCTTTCCTCCGCCTTCAAGGCCTCCCTCCTCCACAAGAACACGGCACTTGCCGCAGACGCCTTCGCCGCCGCAGGACGCATTGATGTGCACACCTGCCTCCAGGGCTGCACGAAGAAGATTTGTGCCTGGCTCAACGCTTATTGCTCTGTTATGTGGAAGAAAAGAAATCGTATGCTTGGTCATGGCTAAAGTCCTTGTTTAATAATAAGCCGTATAGACTTTCAAAGCCTGCTAGTTATCAGGAACGGAGCAGGGTTTCAACCTGGCTTTGCAGTTGGCTTATCTGTATTTGAGAAAAGGTTGTCTCTGCCTTAAAATATGGGTCCAGAGTTTTTCCCCCAACAAAAGGGGAAAGCCGCCAGGTGGTAAATCCCCTCAATCTGGCTGCCAGGGCTGTAATTTCCTCCGCACTTATGGCGCCCGGCACAAGGGTTGTGCGCAGGGTGGCGTTAATGCCCAAAGCCAAAACTTTTTGGAGAGCCTCCACAATCAGGGAAACCGGGAAAGGCACACCCACTGCCCGGCTGTATGCTTCATCGGTGAGATCCGCCTTTATGTCCACAGCCACGCAATCCAAAAGCTGCTGCTTTATAAGGTATTCAACAAACTCCGGCTGGGTTCCGTTTGTCTCCACACCTGTTTCAAGACCAAGGGCCTTTACATCCCTTAAAAGGCCTTCAAGCGCCCGGTGCATCATGGGTTCGCCACCGGAAAAAACAACAAGGCCCATATCCTGTTTTTTTTGAGATATGGCGGCCAGAACTTCCTGCCAGTCAAGGCTTGGCAGCGAGCGGGCCTCAAGCACCAGATCACCCTCGTTACACCAGGGGCAGCGCAGGTTGCAGAAGGGCAGCATCAACTGCACGCAGGCCTTGCCGGTCCAGTTGTCTGCATTTAAAAATCTTATACCTTTTATGGCTGTGGGGCTTTGCACTCACTGCTCCAGTTTTTCGCTCACAAGCTGGTTTACAAGCTTGGGGTTGGCCTTGCCCTGGGTTTTTTGCATTATCTTGCCCACAAAGAAGCCCATCAGCTTTTTCTTGCCGCCCTTGTAGGCGGCAACCTCTTCCGGGTGGGCTGCAAGCACCTCATCCACCGCCTTTGCAATCACGCCCTCATCTGTAACCTGGACCAGGCCGGATTCCTCAACAATTTTGACCGGACCTTGGCCGGACTGGGCCATTTTTTCAAAAACCGTCTTGGCAATTTTGCCGGATATGGTGCCATCCTCAATAAGCTTTAACAATTCTGACAGGTTGTGCGCGGAAATGGGGCATTGTGTAATGTCTAAATTCCGGGCATTGAGCAGGGCCGTAAGCTCGCCGGATATCCAGTTGAAAACGGCCTTGAAGTTCTGGCTCAACTGGGCGCACTGTTCAAAGTAGTCGGCTGTTTCCCTTGATGCGCAAAGAAATGCGGCATCCGCTTCCGAAAGGCCGTACTGGGCCATAAACCTTGAGCGCCTTGCGTGGGGAAGCTCCGGCAGTGCCCGGCGCTGCTCCTCAATCCAGGCATTGTCCACCATCACGGGAACAAGGTCGGGATCCGGAAAATAGCGATAATCGTGGGCATCCTCCTTGCCGCGCATGGGATGAGTGCGGTTGGCGGCTGCATCATAAAGGCGGGTTTCCTGAACCACCTGTCCACCCTCTTCCAAAAGAATTGTCTGCCTTTCAATTTCGTATGCCAGTGCGCGCTCCACATTGCGGAAAGAGTTCATGTTCTTCAACTCCGCACGCGTGCCGAATTCATCTTGACCCTTTGGCCTTATGGAGACATTGGCATCGCAGCGGAAGTTGCCTTCCTCCATGTTGGCATCCGAAATATCCAGATACCTTAAAATGGCGTGCAGGACCTTCAGGTATGCCCCCGCCTCCTCTGGAGTTCTCATATCCGGCTCGGAAACAATCTCCATAAGGGGTGTTCCGGCCCGGTTCAAATCCACGCGGCTCACCGGCCTGTAAGGGTCGTGGATGAGCTTGCC
>JASEHB010000233.1 GCA_030018745.1 Desulfatibacillaceae bacterium
CGCTACCTTGTGGGCGTGGGCCAGGATCTCACCCTGGTCAAGGAGGCCCAGAAGTCCCTAAAGGAATCCGAGGCCCTTTACAAGCTCTTTGCCGAGCGCATGACCGAAGGCGTGATGCTCTTTACGGGCGTTCAGATTCTGTTTGTGAACCGCGCCTTTGTGAAGATGTTCAACATGGAATCGCCCGAAGATTTTTTGAAGCAGAATAAAAAGCCCCTTGATCTGGCTGCGGACAAATACACAGTTTATTTCCGCGAGCTTTATGAGGCCCTGGCAGCAGGCCTTGCCCACGAGCGCTTTTTCCAGGCCCGCTGGAAGGACGCCCAGGGCCGGGAATTCTGGGTGGAGGGCCGGGGCAACCGCATAACCTGGAAGGGCAAGCCCTCCATACTGGTCACAGCGCGGGACATAACCGAAAGCAAGCAGAAGGAGATAAGTATGCGCGAGGAGGCGGACCAGCTCCGCCGGGAAAATGTGAACCTGCGCTCATCCATAAAAGACCGCTACCGCTTTGGCGACATAATCGGCAAAAGCTCGGCCATGCAGAAGGTTTACGAGCTTATTCTAAATGCTGCGGCCACCCCTGCCAATGTCATAATCTACGGAGAATCCGGCACAGGCAAGGAGCTTGTGGCCCGCGCCATCCACGCCATGAGCAGCAGGGCCAAAAACGATTTTGTGCCTGTGAACTGCGCGGCAATTCCTGAAAACCTGCTGGAAAGCGAGTTTTTCGGCCACAAAAAGGGGGCCTTCACCGGCGCACACACAGACAAGCACGGCTACCTGGACCTGGCAGATGCCGGCACCCTGTTTCTTGACGAGGTGGGCGAGCTTACCCCAGTGCTTCAGGTGAAGCTTCTGCGGGCCATTGAAGGCGGCGGCTACACCCCTGTTGGCAGCAATGTGAACAAAACCAGCGATTTTAGAATAATTGCGGCCACCAACAGAAACCTCATGGACCTTGTCCGCCTTGGCAAGATGAGGGAGGATTTTTTCTTCCGCATCCACATCATTCCCATAACTTTGCCTTCGCTGCGCCAACGCAAGGACGACATACCCCTTCTGGCCGAGCATTTTCTGCGCCAGTACTCGCCGGACAAAAAGGCCGCCCCCCTGCCCGGCGCGGTTCTGGATGCCCTTGTGAACTACGACTGGCCCGGCAATGTGCGGGAATTGCAGAATGTCATCCAACGCTATCTCACAGTAAAGAGACTGGATTTCCTTACTTCCCCCTCCATGGGCTTTGCACCGGCTGCGGCCCCGCGCCTTGCGCCTGAAAAGGAGAGCTTTGCAGCCCCCGATGCCCATGAAGGCGAGGACTTTGCCCTCAAAGACGCGACCGCGGCAATGGAAAAGCGGGTGATTCAGGACGCCCTGGACCAGAACCGCTGGAACAAGAGCAAGACCGCCCAGGCCCTTGGCGTTTCCAGAAAAACCCTTTTCCGCAAAATGAAACGATTTGGGCTTAATTAGGCCAACTTGGGACATTGCGCCCCAGTTTGTCCCATAAAACCTGAAAAATCCGCAAATTCAAGCTGTTGCCATGCAGTAACGCGCTGCGTCACTCTTCTTTGCCTGTTGCTATGGGCATATCTGTCCCATAGCTGTTGAGCGCCAAATCCGTCCTGCCGGAAATTCGACTTTTTTTAACCAATCAAATCAAAAAGATATACCTTTACCCCGCCCTTTGGCACCATCCTTGCTCATTCAATGGATGCCAGGGTAGCGAATCCGCCCCAAAATGACGATCGAACTGGAGACAAACCATGACCGACAATGCCAAAATCCGCGTTCTCATTGCCAAGCCGGGCCTGGATGGCCACGAGCGGGGAGCAAGGGTCATTGCCTATGGCCTGCGGGACGCCGGTTTCGAGGTTATCTACACGGGCCTGCGCCAGACGCCTGCCCAAATCGCCTCTGCTGCTGTGCAGGAGGATGTGGATGTCATCGGCCTTTCCATCCTTTCAGGCGCTCACCTTGCCCTTACAAGGCAGTTGAGGGAGCAGCTTGCCGCCAGAAATGGAGAGGACATTCTGCTGATTGTGGGGGGCATAATCCCTGAAAACGACATTGAAGCCTTAAAGCAGATGGGCGTGGCAGGCGTTTTCACGGCAGGCACCCCGGTTTCCGCTGTTGCCGACTTTATTCGCCAGAACCTGCAAAAAGCTGCATGAGCCTTTGAGGAGCCAATGAAAGACGACAAGAAAAAAGACCAGCTTTGCCCGCACGAGGAGCAATACCTGGAAAAGGTCGCCAAGGCCAGGGAGCAGTGGGAGGAAAAGCTAATCAATCCCAGGCTCAAGCGCTTTAACATGGAAAAGCCCAACACCAGCTTTTACACCCCCCTTGACAGGGCTGGGAGCGATTTCCTTGAGAGCGTTGGCTTTCCGGGCCTCTACCCCTTCACGGCAGGCAATTCACCGCTGGAGTTCTGGAAGGTTCATGCCCGGCTGGCTGCTGAAATGGGCTTTAGGCCCGACTGGGGCGGAACCCGCGGCGTGGGCAAGTACGGCGGGTTCGGCACCGCCGGCGACTACCGGGATTACCTTATCCGTATGCACTCCATGGGCCGCAAGGGCGGGCCTAACATAGCCTTTGATCTGGCCACCCAGTGCGGCCTGGACTCCGACTCCGAGCAGGCTGTGGGCGAGGTCGGCCGGGTGGGCGTGGCCATAGACTGTTTTGAAGACTTTGCCACCATCTACGAGCCTTACACGGGCGAGCTTGAAATAGACAAGGTTCCCAGCAATTTCACCATCAATGCCCCCTGCTGCGTCATAATCGCCATGTACGCGGTGCTGGCCAAAAAGCGCGGCCTTTCTCCGGCTGTTCTGCGTGGTACGCCCCAAAACGACATCCTAAAGGAGTTCATTGCGCGGGGCACCTACATCTACCCGCCTGGGCCAAGCCTGCGCCTTTTCCGCGACAGCCTTGTCTTTCTGCGCGAAAAAATGCCGCTGCTCAATGTCAACTCCATGGGCGGCTACCACATTCGCGAGGCAGGGGCCACCCGCGATCAGGATCTAGCCTTTTCCATGGCCAATGCTGCGGCATACCTGGAAGCAGGCGTGGAAGCCGGGCTGGATGTCAACGATTTTGCAGCCCTGTTCACCTTCAACGCCTTTGGCGGCAGCATGGAGATGTACCACGAAATAGCTTTCCAGCGTGCTGCCCGGCGGGTTTACGCCCGTATGCTGAAGGAGCAATTCGGCGCCACCAATCCCAAGGCCATGATAATCCGCCAGCCCATAACAGCCCACATAGGGTGCAGCTCCACCACCCTGCAAAGACCCTTAAACAACTGGATAAGGGCTGCTGTGGGCGGGATAGCCGCGGGCATGACAGGGGCAATCCCAGGGGTTTTTCCGCCCTTTGACGAGCCTTTGGGCCTGGGGCACTCCATTGAAGCCACCCAGATGCAGTTTGATGCAACCCGCATACTGCTTTACGAGACAGGCATAACAGATGTGCTGGACCCCTGGGCAGGCTCCTATTTCATGGAGACATTAACTGACGAGATTGAGGCCGGGGCGCTTTCCGAGATGGACAAAATCAGCCAGATGGGCGGCACGGTGGCGGCCATAGAAAGCGGCTACATGCAAAAGGCCGTGGCCAAGAGCGCCTATGAAAAGCAAAAGCGCATAGAGTCAAAGGAAGACTTTGTTGTGGGCGTCAACTGCTTCACCTCGGAGCTGGAGCTTGAAGTCTCCATTAACCGGGGCGTTGAACCCACCTACGACCCTGCTCTCATGGCAACAGCCGAGGAGCGCCAGATTGCAAGCCTTAAAAAGATGAAGGCCACCCGCGACAACAAGGCCGTGGCATCATACCTTAACACATTGAAAAACCACGCAAAGGACAATGCCAAAAATCTCATGCCAGATATCTGCGACTGCGTGGAGAACAACTGCACGCTCCAGGAAATATGCGATGTCATGCGTGAGGTCTTTGGCGAGTTCAAACAGGCCAAGCTGTAATTTTTAAACGGCAAAAGGCAAAAATGAAGGTCAATGACTGGGACAAGCTGGTGGATGGGGTGAAGACGGGCGATGTGCGAAGCCTTTCCCGCATGATAACCCGTGTGGAAAACCGGGCGGATGGCTGGAAAAAGGCCATGCAGCAGCTTTATTCCAGCGCTGGCAGGGCAAAGGTGGTGGGAATAACCGGAAGCCCGGGGGCAGGAAAGAGCACGCTGGTAAACGCTCTGGCAGGCGCGCTCTCCAAGCGCGGCAAGACTGTCGGCATAATCGCCGTGGACCCCTCATCGCCATTTTCCGGGGGCGCGCTTTTAGGCGACCGCCTTCGCATGGCGGATGTTGCGGTTAACCCGGACATCTTCATCCGCTCAATGGCCACTCGCGGGGCTTTGGGGGGGCTGTGCCAGGGCGCCCGCGATGTGGCCAGAATCCTTGATGCTTTTGGCAAGGATGTTGTTCTCATTGAAACCGTGGGCGTTGGCCAGGATGAAATAGAGGTGGTCAAAACCGCTGACTGCGTTCTGGTGGTGTGCGTGCCGGGCCAGGGTGACGGTATTCAGGCCCTTAAGGCCGGAATAATGGAGATTGCAGACATATATGTGGTGAACAAGGCAGACCGCCCAGGTGCTGACGAGGTGGTTGCAGACATTGAGGGGATGCTCTCCATTGCAGACCAGGGCAAGGATGTTTCGGCCCCGGTTGTTAAAACCGCCGCAGCCACAGGCGCGGGAGTGGATGACCTTTGCGACAAGCTTTTTGAAAGGCTTGATCACGCAAAAAACAAGGAGCAGTGGCTAGAAAAAAGGGTGCGCGAGGAGATTTTAAGCCTTGTGGAAACCCAGATAATGGAAAGCCTTTTAAGCGCCTGGCAGGAATCGGGC
>JASEHB010000234.1 GCA_030018745.1 Desulfatibacillaceae bacterium
TGCTTTTTGACCTTCGCAGCCGGGCCAAAAAGACCCTGGGCCTTTTGGAGACACTTGGCGCCAAGCTTGAAAATGCAGGCATTCTTCAGATGCAGCACGCAAAAAGTCAGGATGAGTCGAATCAGCAAATTCTATCGGGCATTGAGAGTTTGGGGGGCCAAAAAAAGTTGCTTATGAACCTGGAAGAAAGCCTGGACAAAATGAGCACAAAAATTATGACTTTTATCGCCCTTGCCCAGACCCAGGAAAACCAGAGCGCAACAGCCCTGCAAAGCTCCCTTTTGCAAATGAAGGGCCGCGTGGAAGAGCTTTTTGATCTGATGAAGGCCAAGCCGCATGGCAAAGAGATAGGGGCAGGCGTGGCAGAAATGGCAATGGAGGCCAAACACCTTCGTGAAGATATAAAGGGGCTGGCAGGGCGCATGGAGCATGAGCAACACCTTGGGCAACAAAAGGTGGATGAGCTTGCCGGCAGCCTTACAGGGCGCATTGATGAGCTTGCAGAAAAGGTGGAGGGCCTTTCAGCCCAAACCCTGGAAACCTACATGAAAGAGATTTTAAACCACCTTATTGAGCTGCCGGAAAAGATTTTGGAATCTTCCGAAAGGCAGGAGCAGTAGCCAATAAAAAAACGGCCTTGGGTCAGGTGCTGATCCATAAGCAGCAGGAAATACTTTTAAGGAGAGCGCCATGAGCGTTGCAACAGGCAGAAAAATAAGCGCCAAAATTTGGGGCCTTGCATACAATTTGGGCCACAAGGCCTTTTTGCCGCTTTTTTTTGCCGCCCTTGCCCTTGTTATGGCCCCTGCCCTTTGCCCTGCCCCTGCAAAGGCCCAGAATGTTGATGCATGGCTTGTGGGCTATTCCTTTGAGTGCTGCCCGGATGCAGGCGGGCAGAGCAGGCAGTTTCTGGTGCTTGCCTATGGCCCCTACCCCCTTGGCCAGGAGGCCCAAAATCAAATCAGCTATTTCAAGTTTCAGGTTTTTGGAAGGTGGAGCACGCTGGTTCTTGCCGATGCACAAGAGCGCGACAGGATGCAGGATGCTGTTCTGGGCAGGCCCTATGCAGGCGGAAGCCAGGAGGTGAAAGATTTTCAGCGGGCTGTTGATGCGCCTGTCAACGGCTTCTGGACAGAGGAGACATGGAGGGCGGTTTATGATTATTTTGCCGGGCCGCAAAACCCCAAAACCGCAAAGATAGGCAGCCGCACAATAAAGCTTGCGCCCCTGCTGGCGCAGAATCTGGACAGCGCCCAAAGGCAGGCCGTAAAAGATGCCGTGGAAAATGCAGATGCCTCAAGAAACAGAATCCCCTTTGCTGTGCTGGATGCTCTGTTAAGGCAGGCAGCATCCCCACCCGCATCCCCTGTGCAGGCCGGGCGGGAAAACCCTGCCCAAGGCGCTGGAGCGCCTTTGCCGGGCCGGGGCGCTGTTTTGCAAACAGGGCCATACCAAGCTTCTTCCCAACAGATTGACGGCTGGCTCCTGGGCTTTCGCTTTGACTGCTGCCCTGGCAGGGATTCGGTTCCGGGCCAATATCTCTCTTTGGGCCTTTTTGCTCATCCCATTGAAGAATCCGGCGTTTTTGTAAAGTACCTTGCAAGCGGAAACGCCGTGGTAATGTCCCATGACAACCCGGCAATGACAGCCATGCGGGATGCCATTCTGGGCAGGGAATATGTGCGGGGAAGCGCTTTTGTGCGCGACTTCCAAAGGGCTGTGGGCGCAACGCCGGACGGTATATGGGGAAACGGGACCTGGCTGGCGCTCTTTGCTTATTTTGACAGGCTTGCCGCCCCCCGAACCCTTGCCTGGCAAAACCGCAGGATAAGGTTTGTGCCTTTGCATAACACCCAATTGGGCACAGGGCAGAAAAACCACCTGGCCAGCAGGGTGAAAAATGACAGGCTTGCCCAAAGCCAAATGGACCTTGCTGTTTTCCGGCCGCTGCTCACCCCTGGCCCGGACCCCGCTCAATCCGGCATTTACGAGCTTTCGCCATTGGCCCTGGAGCTTGTCTGGCCCCTTGATTTAAATCGCCAGGAGCCTGCCCGGCAGATGCTTGAAGCCCTTGCCCCGGAGCACCAGATGGCCCTGGCAGAGGCAGCCTTGAGCCTTGGCGCTCCCCGGCGCTACACCCTGCTGAATTCATCAATACAGCTTGCGGAATCTGCCGGGGAAAATGCCTCTGCTGTCAGGGCGGCCCTTGCATCCCTTTCGCCGGAGCAGCAGAGAGCCATTGCAGAGCTGCTTCAAAAAGCCAGAATCAGCAGCCCTGCCCTGCCCCAAAGCAACGACATGGAAATAAAATGGATTCCACAAACTCCATCTGAAGAACACGAAAACTTAAAAGAGCTTGTTGACAAGCTCAAGAAAATGCCAGACGACCTAAAGGCAAGGCTTAAAGAAGCAGGAATAAACCCTTATGGAGCCTTTGATCATGCACAAAGGCAGGGCCTGCTGCGCGACATTGCCCAGGCCTGGGATGAGCTTGACGGCAACACAGGGCAAATATCCGTCTCCTTTTTATACCCGCTCATCCTTCTGGCAATCATCATCCTGATATTGGCCCTTGTATCCAAACCCCTCATAATTCATGAAATATTTCGCCGTTGAAGACTATATATTACCGGAAGCATCATTTATTTCCATCTCGAAAAATTGACCAGAAATGGCGCGAACACTTCGGTTCGAAAAGTTTTGCCCGTAATAAATGGAAAAGAATTCTGCTCCCCGTAATATAAAAGGAATCTGCAAGGGAAAAAAGCCGTAACCTGCTTCCTGCAATGCCCTGCGCGAATTCAAATCCGGTTGGCAGCAACGCCTCCAACCGCGCCATCCCTGCAAACCCATCTCATTTGGTTGCCACAAAAACCCTCTTATGCTACCAATCTTTAAAAGCGCCGGGTCGCCTTGGCAAAAAAACTCCCGGCAGGAACAACCGGCAAAAGGAGGCCTTTATGAGCATTGACGCGCTGCTTGAAAAATGCGGCACAAAGGAGCTTGCACCCTACGAAAAAAAGCGCAGCCTTCCTCTTACCCATGTCCCTTTTTCCGGCCATCCCCGCAAGCATTCCCCTGATCTGGACCGCATCATCCTTATTCCAGACCCCTTTTCATCCGCCACATCGTTTTACGAATTCAACATGGCAGACATTGACCATGCGGAAAAGCTGCCAAGCATTGTCACCCTTGAGGGGGAAACCCTTACAATGGTGCGCCTGTGGGTGAAAAAAGGCAGCCTGGGCCTTTTGTCAACGCCCTTTGTGGTGGAGGACACAAGGCAGATCATCAAATCATCCGGGTCCGGCGGGCCTGTGAACACATAAAGCAGGCTTTTTATGACAGACAATTACACAAAGATAATGCTGCAAAACCTTGACAGGCTTTTTATGCAACTGCCCCAAAACCTTGATCAGCGCATGGGGGCGCAGCGCGTTTGCAATGACTGGGCCTTCAACGCCTTTGGCAGGCCATGCCGCATACACCCGCACGGCATTGATCTGGGGGGCGGGCCGGTGGGCGGGCCGGTGGGGGTCATCCTATCCCTGTACGCACTCCATGCAAAAGATGCCCCCCTTGTTCTGGACCCGCCCGCTGCATTCCGCCAGATGCCCGACTCCGCGCCCTATGTGGGGGCCTTCCGCACACACACGGAAACCCTGCTTGCGCCCTTTACCCCGGAAATTGAAAAGGCCGCGGACCTGCTTTTCAATTCCCTTTGCGGAATGGAGCCGCCGACATCTTTAGGGGCATCCGCCGACCTTACCTTTGTGGTGAGGCCCCTGCCCAAAATAGCCCTGTGCTACCAGTGCTATATGCCTGATGAGGATTTTCCGGCATCTGTCACCTGCCTTTATTCCAATAATGCGCACCTTTTTTTGCCCACAGATGCCCTTGCAGATGTGGGGGAGTACACCAGCCGCCGGATTCTTGAACTTATCGGGGCAATTGGCGAACAATAATTTTTGCATTCCATCAGGAGCAGACAATGCACAAGCTCGTACTTATCCGCCACGGACAGAGCACCTGGAACCAGGAAAACCGCTTCACCGGCTGGACTGATGTGCCACTTACCACCCAAGGGGAGGCAGAAGCCGCAAACGCAGGGCTTTTATTGAAGGAAAAGGGCTTTGTTTTTGATGTGGCCCACACATCCGTGCTCAAAAGGGCCATAAAAACCCTGTGGATTGTTATGGAGCAGATGGATCTCATGTGGATTCCCGTGCAGCGCTCCTGGCGGTTGAACGAGCGGCATTACGGCGCTCTCCAGGGCCTCAACAAAGCCCAGACAGCAGCGGAGCACGGCGAGGAGCAGGTCAAAATCTGGCGGCGCAGCTACGATATCGGCCCCCCAAAACTTGACTATGACGACCCCAGGCACCCGCAAAACGACCCCCGCTACAAGGTGCTTGCGTCAGATGAGCTTCCAGCAGGCGAATGCCTAAAGGACACGGTTGAGCGATTTCTGCCTTACTGGCACAACATTGTCGCCCCCCAGATAAAGGGCGGGCAGAAGGTGGTCATAGTGGCCCACGGCAACAGCTTGAGGGCGCTTGTAAAATATCTGGACAACATCTCCGATGCCGATATTTTAAACCTGAACATACCCACAGGCGTGCCCCTTGTTTATGAGCTGAAAGCCGATTTGACTCCCACCGAAAGCTATTATCTGGGTGATGAGGAGGCGGTGAAAAGGGCGCAGGAAGAGGTGGCCAACCAGGGCAAAAAATAAGGGGCGGCCCCAGGCAGGGCGGCCCCAGGAAAACGATGGCGGCGTTGCACTTCGCATCGGAATTTCGGTCATGTACCAACTGTACACTCCCTCATTCCTCGCTTGCG
>JASEHB010000235.1 GCA_030018745.1 Desulfatibacillaceae bacterium
CAGGCCAGGGCTGCTTTCTGGGCGCAGCAGGCCCTGCTGCAGAACTGGGCGGACTGGCGCATCCCCCCCCTGTGGGACAGGCTTTTGGCCTTTGGCAGAAGCCATGCAGGCGAATATGCGCCTAAAGATGCGCCCTTTAACGGCCTGGATTTCACTGTGGATTTAAACAGGCTGGGCCATTCCCCGGCTCTTGATGGGGCTGTGCATCTTGCAGGCAGGGCAGATTGGCCAGATGGCCTTTCCGCTCAAATTTCCCAGGCATCCTGGGGGCCGATAAGGGGCCGAGCCTCCTACAAAGGCAGCCGGGAAAAGGCTCTGCTTGAAATCTGGACAGACCGCATGGATCTGGAATTTCTGGCGTCTCTTGTGCGGGCGGGCAGGCAAAGGCCCGATACCTCCTTCTGCCCGCCAGACCAAGCCAGGCCTCCCGGCTCCTTCCAGCCGGAGCTTTTTGGCGAGCTTACCGCCAGCCTCAATGTGGGGCTTCTTGCATCCGGCGGCTACGAGCGGCCCTTTACGGGAACCGTGCTTTATAAAAAAGGCCAAGACAGGCTATCAATAGATTCCTCCCTGGAATGGGGGGATCAGGATATGGCCCTTTTTGTCCGCCACGATAAAAAAAGCGCTCAAGTCAACATACATTCCAATCTATTGAGGGCAAAGCCCATACTCACGGCCCTCATGCCTAAAAACAATGATTCCGCCTCCCCTTCATGCCCGGCAGGCCTTTCGCGGGTGAACCTGTTGGTGGATATAGAAACCCTTCATGCCGGAGAGGGCATAAGCGGGGCTTTTAAGGCCAGGGCCTTTGTGGAATCCCCAAAACCGGAAAACCCCCTTTACACACTAATGACTGTGGAGGATTTCCGCTTTTTGGAGCAGAAGGCAAGCGGCCTGCTGACCTGGGGTGGGGAGGAAAGCCCCCTTGTGAATCTTAAGTTTTCCTCCTTAAATCTTGCTCCCCTGCTATCTGCCCTGGGGCAAAAAAACAGCAGCCGGGAACAAGGCCTTGTGTGGCCGGATACAGGGCAAAGGGATCTGCGTTTTGTATTGGATGCCCCCGTTTCAAACATCCTGCCTGGGGAGAGCCTTCCCTTTTTTGTGGAAGGCTCGTTGCGCTCCGGAGCCGGGAGGGGTTTTTCTTTAGATGCCCGGCGCTTTCTCTGGGGAGAGCAGGCAGGCGTGTTTGTTCTTTCTGCAAACAAAAGCGCCCTGCACCTTAAAGGCGACTTTTCCTTTCTGGACCTGGAAAAGTTGAAAAACCTGCACAGCATTATCCGCCATAAAGAGGCCCAGCCGCCCCCAACTCAAGAAGCCAAAGGCCGGAAGCTGCAAATCGCCCTGCCCTTTACCTCCTTTGATGTGGATATGGAAATAAAGGCCCAAAGGCTCAAGTTTTTGCAGGCCCAGTTTGAATCCCTTCATTTTTCAGGGCGCTCTTCTCCGGGTGAAGCGGCAATAGACGAGTTTAGCTGGCACAAGGGCAAGGAGCAGGTTTTCCAGCTATCCGGCAAACTGGAAAAGGACTCGCCGGAGCGCTGGCAGGGCAGCATAAGAGCGTGGTTTGAGGAGCTTGGCGATGTGACCGGGCTTTTTGCTTCCGGCAGCCAGGGTGAAAAGGGGCGCTTTCCCATAGAGGGTGGGCGCACCTCGCTGCGAATGGAAGGGGAGCTGCTGCAAAACGAGGAAGGGCTTTACGAGCCAAAAGGCTTGTTGCGATTTTCCTCCCAGGAGGGGCGCATAGGCCGCCAAAAGGGCCTGCTTCTACTGCTTGGGGTGCTTTCGCCGGACAATTATCTGCGGCTTCTTGCAGGCCAGCGCACAGACCTTGCAGGACAAGGCATCGTGTTTGAGGAGATGGACGGCGACATCTTTCTTGACGGCTCTTTGGCCACGGTGAATTCCTTTGTGCTTCAAGGGCCTTCCCTGCGCTACCTGGCAACAGGAAGCGTTGATCTTGAAAATCATTTGCAGGATCTTAAAATCTGTATGCAGCCCTTTCGCACCCTGGACAGCATTGTGGGCATGACGCCGGGCCTTAACTGGATTTTGCAGGGTGGCACCGGGGCCGTGTTTGAAACCTGCTTCCAGGCAAAGGGTGATATGGATGAGCCTCGCATTGTCCCCATTCCCAAAAGCATGATTCCCACGGGCCTGCGCGATTTGTTCTGACCCTGGCAAAACCCTGCAAAGCAGGCGCAAGGCCCTTTGCCGCGTTTTTTGCATCCTTGCCCATGGTTACAAAGAGTAGTATGATAAAAAAATAGCCGCAAACCGGTCTTAACGATTTCTCTGTTGCAACAATATCGGCCTTTGCTCCGGTGAATTTTCATGGATATCAAAATATTGCAGGAAAAGGTTGTTAACTTTGCCAGGCAAAGGGCCTGGGAGCCTTTTCACAACCCAAAGGATCTGGCACTTTGCTTGAGCATTGAGGCTGCCGAGCTTTTGGAGCATTTTTTATGGAAGGATAAGGAGCAGGTTGCCCGCTTGGCCGGGGATGAGCATTTTCTCCATGAGGCTGCCAGGGAGCTTGGGGATGTTTTCATATGCGCGCTGAACCTCACCGCAGCTCTGGGCCTGGACCCGGCGGGCATAATTGAAGACAAGCTCAAGGAAAACAACGCCAAATATCCTGCTGACAAGGCCTTTGGCCGGGCGGATAAATATGGCGCATATCTAAAGGAATCCAAAGACCAAAAGTGAGCAGGGCCTTCTTGGTCTGGGGCATATTTTCCTGCAAGAAAACAAGGGGGACAACCCATGAAAAAGCCTGCTGCCAAGTTTTTCATCTGTCTGGCGGCCTGCCTTCTGGCCTTTGCCGGAATGAGCCAGGCCGCAACTGCCGACGGGCGGCTTATTGTCCGCATCAACAGCGTGGAGCGCATATCCCAACTTCTTGACCAGGTTGCAGGGCCTATTGACCCGGCAAAGCCCAATGAGGCCCCTGCTCCTGGGGCCATGCTCCGCATGATGCTTGGCGGCACGGACTGGATTGACCCGGCAAGGGCAATAACCGCCACGGTTACACTGCAAGACGAAAAGCCCCAGCTTTTTGTCTTCATACCCTTTTCCCGGCCCAACCCGGATTTTGCCGCCTCCCATAAGGCCATGACAGGGCCGGACTACTATTTTATCGCCAATCCGCCTGTTTCATCCGCCCCCAGGGAAATCCTTGCCCCCCTTTACAGGGCATCGGCAGCGCCGGGCAAGGATCTTGTGTCTGTTGAAATTCCGGTTGCCGGGCTTCTGAAGAATCTTTCCGGCGAAATTGAAAAAGGCCTGGCAGCCATCAGGCAGAAAGCCCCCCAGGACGGCGCTCCCCAGGCAGGTGCAGAGCAGTTGGACTGGATGGCTCAAACCATGCAGAGCCTTGGCCGTCAGGTGAAGAACCTTTCCATAGGCCTTGATTTGAGCCAGGATGTTGCAGGATTGAGCCTTTCCGCCTTTCCGGTTGCAGGCACTGATTTTGCGGCCCGCCTTGCCAAGCCCAGACAGGCTTCCGGCTTTCTCTTAAACTATCAGCCCCAGGGGCCAATAACCTTTCGCACCAGGGCTTACGACATTGCCGCCTATCTGGACCTCTTTGACGGCCTTTATACCAGCATGGGGCTGAATTTTGCCTGCTTCAAAAAAATAGCCGCCCCCTTTACCGGCGAATCCGCAGGCTCCATGAGCCTTGCCGGAAATACCATAAGCACCCAGGGCGTGTGGGTGCTGGACGGGCCTGGAAACGATGCGGAAAAGCTTGCAGCCGGCATGGTGGACTGCATTTCCGCTTATATGAAATCCATGCAGGATTATGCTGCCGCCCAGGGTCAGGCCTTGCCCCAAATGCCCCTGCCCAGTCTTCTGGAACCAATTTCAATCAATGGTCACAAGGTTGCTGGCATAAGCATACCCATGACCGATGCCTCGCAGCAGGGGGCAGCTCTGGCGCCTCTTAATTTAAGGATGGCTGTGGTGGACCGCTTTGCCCTGTTTGGATCGGGCAGCGCGGAAATGGTCTTTATGATGGGCATGGTGAATACTTTCCGTGAGGCTCCTGCCGCAGGCCCGCTTATGCAGATGGAAATGGACATGGCCCAGGTGGCCATGATGGGGGCAAAAAGCGCAGGCCAGCCTCTGCCCGCCAAGCTGCCGGAAAAGGCTGTTCTTTCCTTTAGCCTGGATATTTCTCCGGACAAGGCCCAGATGCTTTACAGGGCCAATGTAAAGGACATGAAGGCCGTGGCCGCGCTTATGGGCGCCATGAAGCCGGGCCAGCAGAAGACGGTTGCGCAAGCACCGGGGTATGAGCCTCCCCGCCCCCAACGGGTTGAGGGGCCAAGGCCTGAACCGGGATTTGGGCAGCCGGGCGATATGGGGCGGAGGCCGGACCGGCCTGTCCAAAACGCAAAGGCCCTTGCCCTTAAAAACGCTGCCTTGGCAGCAGCCTACGGAAGTCCAGGGGCCGCTGTCCGCCATTACAGGGAGGTGCTGAAAATGGAGCCGGATAATTTGAAGGCCCTTTTCGGCACAGGCCTTGCCTATGTTGAAATGGAGAGATTTGACAAGGCTTTGGAATACATGGATAAGGCCCTTGCAATGGAGCCGGAGAATGCGGCCTTTATTTACGGCAGAGGGTGGGCCTATCTCAAGGCGGGGGACCAAACCGCCGCCCTGCTGGATTTTACCCGTGCAGCCGAACTTGGCAACAAAGACGCCGGATATTACCTGGAAAGCATGACCCGGCGGTAAGGGCCGGTTAACGGCAAAACCTTTAAAGAAAATTTGCGGGCAAAGGGCTTGTTTGCAGCAAGCTGTTTTTCCACAAAACAAGAT
>JASEHB010000236.1 GCA_030018745.1 Desulfatibacillaceae bacterium
GGGACGAAGGTGTGCTTTTTGCACATCGAGTCCCTGCCCGGCGAAGCGCAACGCCGCTATCGTTTTCCTGGACCCGCCCCTCAACGCCTATCGCAGTGGTTTTGCATAAGCCTTTCCCCCTGCTCGCTCTGGCGCAGGTTTATAAGGTCGTTGTCATCCAGAACAGAGGCGCAGGCGTTAAAACCCGTCTCAAAAAGCCGTTCCAGCCATTTGGCTGCTTCTGCGGTGTTGTTGGTGCGGGAAAACAGGCAGGCCATGTTATACAGGGCAAAAATGTTTTCCGGCTCGCGCTCAAGCACGGATTCATAGAGCCTTTGGGCTTGCTGGTAGTCCTCCAGACCGACAGATGCAAGCCCCAGGTTTATGATGACATCCGTTGAATCGGGTGTTGCGGCAAGAACCTTTTCGTATGCCTTTTGGGCCTCTTGCCATTTCCCGGCCTCCTTGTACAGATTGCCCAAACTCATCCAAAGGGATAGGTTTTCAGGGTCCTGGGCAAGCTTAACATCAGCATTTGCAATCCTGCTTTCCAGGGTTGTAATCAGATGCCTCATCTGCCGCGCCTGGCCAAGTGCCATGCGGCCGGTTTGGCCATCCGGGTCAAGGCGGGCAATCTTTTCAAAGAAATCCCCTGCTGCTGCAAAGTCTCTGGCAAGATAGGCCGCCTCTGCCGCCCGTTGGAGAAGAACAGTTGAATCAGGCGCAATTTCAAGCCCCCTGGCATAAAGGTCACCGGCTTTTTTAAGATTGCCAAGCCTCAACTCCAAAAGGCCAAGCCCCTCAAAAGCACCAACAAGGGCTGGGTTTATGGCAAGGGCTTTTTCATAGCTCTTCCTGGCCTCCTCAATCCGGTTTAAATTAAGGTAAACCGTACCCAGGTTGTTCAACAGCCAGGGGGTTTCCTCTCCCAAAAAAAGTGCCTGTTTATAGCTTTCAAGGGCCTTTTCCCAAAGCCCCAGCCGGGCATAGGCCTCGCCCATGTTGTCGTGGGCAGGGGCATAATCCGGAAGAAGGTCTATGGCCCTTTGAAGAAAAACAAGGGCCTTGTCCGGCTGCCCCGCATAAATCATGTGGCGGCCTGCATTGCAAAGAACACCAGGGTCATCAGGCCTTGCCTTCAGAGCCTTGCCAAGCACCTGGCGGGCCTCTTCAAACCTTCCGGCCATGGCCAGAACAAGCTGGAGCTCGCTCAAGGTCCTGAAATCGTGCCCCATGCTCTCGTGTTTCAGGGCCTCGCGGTATGCCTCTATGGACTCGTCAAGAAGGTTTATTTCCGATTGGGCCAGAATACCCCCCAGAATGCGCCAGGCCCAGAAATTTTTTTCGTCCAGCTCGGTTGCATGCCTTGCAACCACAAGAGCCTCCTCAAGCTTGCCGTTAAGGTGAAGCTGGTTTGCAAGGGACACGACAGCACGGGATGAAGTCGGGGACCTTCTTACTGCATCGCGGAAAAAAGTTTCTGCATCCCCCCACACCCTGTTATGGGAAAAAGCACCCCAGGAAAAAAGAACCGCCACACCTGCAAGCAATGCAATCCCGGCCCTTTTGCCGCCAGCAAGCGCCATGACCACCCACACGCCGGCAGCCACAATCATCATGGAAGGCAGGTAGGCCCTGTGATCAAAAATAAGCTCCAGGGCGATTATGGAGGATTCCGGCAGAAGCATTATGAAGAAAAATAGCAGCGCAAAGCTTACCATGCGCAGCCTTCTGGCAGAAAGAACCGCAAAAACAAAAAGCCCGGCAAGAAAAAGGAAGCTTGACAAGGTTGCAATAGGATTAAAAAGGGAGGTGGAAGCCTCAATGTCATGGAACAGCTTGAGCTGGGAAGGCAGAGGAAAAACAATAAGGAAAAAATAATGAGACACAACCCTAAACTGGGTCAGTATGCGCTCATAAGGGGTGAAGTCCCGCCACTCATAGCCCTGGATAATTGCCCCAAAAGGGTTTCCACCCGTGTAAATCAGAACAAGGGCAAAAAAAATTCCGGCTGCGGGTGCTGCAAAAAGCAGGGCGCGCTTGAACCATGAGCGGGAAAGGTTCTGGAAAAAAAACCACTCCACAAGCAGCAGAACAAAGACCAGCATTGCTGCATTTTCCTTGGACAGGAAAGCCAGAACCCCAAAAAAGGCGCACAGGCCGAAAAAGGCCCGTTTTTTGCCCGCAGCAGCGGTCAGGCGTGCCCGCACAAAAAAATAAAGGGAAAAAACAAAAAAAAGAGCGGCCATTATTGCCATGCGCTGCACAATGTAATTGACGCTCTGGGTGGCAACAGGGTGCAAAAGCCAGAGAAGGGCAGCCCAAAAGGCAAATCCAAAAGCCCATTTTTTTGTGTCCTGCATCCCCGGCGTTTGGGAAAGGGCAAAAAGAAAAAGAAAAAGCCCAAAAGCGGTCAGGGCATGAAAAAAAACATTGACCGCGCGGAAGGGGCGCGTGTCCAACCCGGAAAAATAGTGGTTGAGGGCAAAGCTCAAATACGCCAGAGGGCGGGTTTTTACCGGCCCGCCAAAGGCTGCGGCCTGAATGGACTTGCAGGAAAAGTCCGAAACGCGGATGCTGAAATTTTCCTCTATGTTGTAAGCGTCATCCAGAACAAATGGCCCTGGCAGGGCTGGCAGGTAAAGCAAAAAGGCAATGGCGAAAAACAGGGCGAAAACCCCTGGTGCCAGCCAACGGGGAGGGCCTTGCTCGCCAGCCTTGGGGAAGATTCCTTTCATGGCTTTTCCTTATTAATCACGGGAGCACTCCAATGTCATCAAGACCCCTTTAATCGGCTATGCCATCCTTTGGAGAGGCAATTATCGCCTTATAATAAGGTGTGAGGCGCAGGTTTTCCATGTTGGGGTCCTTCTCTATCATGTCAAAATCATCAAACCCTTTTTCCACAAGCCTTTTAAAAAACTCCCTGGTCAAATCGAGATTCCCTTGGCGTGAATGAAGGCCGGTAAGGTTGTAAAGGGCCGGGATGCTTTCCGGGTCAAGCTCAAGGGCCTTTTCCAGCATTTTGAGGGCCTGGGTAAAATCGCCCATTGCTCCGTAGGCAAGGCCCAGGTTGTTGTGTATCTCCGGTGAGCCGGGGGCCAGCGCAAGGGCCTTGTTGTGATATTCCACAGCCCTGGCAAACTCTCCCCTCATGCGGTGCAGGTTGCCAATGCGGTCAAGAAGAGAGGCGTTTTGGGGATTGTTTTCCAGCTCGCTGCTCAACCGGGCAAGAAGCTTGTCAATATTGTTAAGCCTTTCAACAGCCTGGGCCGCCTCCTCCAGAGCCTGTTCAATGGTTCTGTTTTCCGGGGCAAGCTCCTTTGCTTTTTGCAGAAAACCATAGGCCTCCCTGGGCTTGCCCTGGATCAGGAGCATTCTGCCCAGGTTTATATAAACAAGGGGATCGTCAGGGAAGTATTCCATGAAGGCAAGAAAATGCTCCATCGCCTTTTGGTTGCTCCCCATCATTGCATGGGCAATCCCCATGTTCCCGTGCGGCAGATGATAATGCCTGTCCATAACAAGCGCCTTTTCAAGAACCTCCAGTGCTTCTTCCGGGCGGGTCAGCGCCAGAAAGGCCCTGCCTGCATTCAAATGCACACTTGGGTTTTCCGGGGCAAGGGCAAGCCCGGCTTTGATGCTTTTAACCGCCTCCTCCTCCTGCCCGTCATGGGCCAGGGCAACCCCCAGCCGCACCCAGAAAGGACCTTCCATGGGGTTTAGCTGCACCGCCTTCCTGAAATATTCTATGGCCTCCCTGTTGCGGCCCAAATCCGGGTGTTCCAGCGCACGGGCCACGGCAAAATGCGCCTTGGGGTCATTTGGCCTTATTCCCACGGATTTTAGCGCATAGCCCAGAGCCTTTTCAGGCTGGTTTTCATCCACAAGCGCGCTTGCATAGGCATATAGGCCCCTGGGGTTATCAGGCGACTTTTTCACAACATCCTCAAACAGGGTGAACTTGTCCTGCCAGACCTTGTTCCTCTCCCATGTCCCCCAGGAAAAAAGTGCCGCAATCAGCATGATGACGGCAAGGGCCGCCTTCCGGTTTGAAGCCAGGGAATAAATGCCCAGAACAAGGGCAAGGCCAAGCATCATGCTTGGCAGGTAAAGGCGGTGCTCGAAAACAAGCTCAAGGGGGATAAACGAGCTTTCGATGACAAGATTGCCGAAAAACCACAGGCCGCAGAAGGCCAAAAGCCTGTGCTTTTTGGTTGCCAGCACGATGACCGCTGCCAGCGCAGCCAGAAAAAAAAGAGCCGCCAGGGTGCTTGCCGGATCAACAAGAGAGCGGGAAACGCTGATGTCGTGCAGCAGGTTGAGACGCCAGGGCAGCGGCAGAACCAGAAGGGAAATATAAAAGCTCACCACCCGAAGCTGGGTAAGAAGCCTCTCACCCATTGTAAAGTCACGCATGGCATAAGTTTTTTCAAGGTAGCCTGCCGGGTCCCAGCCCATATAAAAAAGCCCGGCAATCACAAAAACCAAAAAGCACCCGCCAAGCCAGGGAAGAGCTTTTATCAGCCAGCGCCGGCTAAAATTCTGAAAAAAGAACCACTCGTAAACAAGCAAAAAAACCGGCAGGGTCAACGCATTTTCCTTGGACCCAATGGAAAGAATGCCAAAAAGCAGGCAGGCAAAAGCCCAGGCAAGCCTCTTGGGGCTTTTATCGGCAAGCCTGGCCCTCACAAATGCCCACGAGGCTGCCACAAAAAAAGCTCCGGCCATGGAGGTCATGCGCTGAACAATGTAGGAAACCGCCTGGGTTTGAACCGGATGAACCAGCCACACCAGGGCTGCAAGAAAGGCGATTAGCAAGGGCGGCCCCGTAAGGGTTTTGC
>JASEHB010000237.1 GCA_030018745.1 Desulfatibacillaceae bacterium
AATGGATATTGTTGGGCCACGCAAATCCGGGATAACGGCAAAGGTCTCCAGCATCGTGATTGGCCGGATTTGCTAGCCCAACCTACGATTCTGCCCGGCAAAGCGCGCCTTGCTCTGCCTCCCTGGAACCACCCTGTGCGCTGGTGGGTAAAGGGGAAGGCCCACTTCCGCCTGGGAACGCCCTGCCAACAATGCGGAGTTTAAACCAATGCTCTACTGGATAATAGGGGCGGGAAAATTTGGGGCCAGGGCTGCAAAAAAGCTTGTGCAGGCGCAGCCGGATGCCCGTATCCTTTTGGTGGACAGCGACCTGGACACCCTTTTGGCCCTGCCGTCCATTGGCGGCAAGCAGAATATGGTTGAAACCTGTTTTTTTGATGCAATTGATTTTATGGAAAAAAATCTGCTTGAAGATGCAGGCGTGGCCCTGCCGGGCTGGATTGTTCCTGCTGCCCCAATCCACATTGCAGGCCTTTGGCTTGCCCGCAGGCTGGCAAAGCATTTTTCCGTAAACCAGGCCCCCCTGCCAAAGCAATTCATCGCCCAACTGCCCAATGCCATGACCGGCCCGGATGGGACTGTATATGCAAGCTGGGCGGACTTTATGTGTCCGGAAGACTGCCCGGAGCCGGAAAACACCTGCTTTGCCACAAAAAAGCCCCGGCAGGCCAACCTTTTTGACCTCATGGAGCAGGCAGCACAGGCAACAGGCGCTCTGCCCCTTGTGATAAGAAGCCATCAGCTTGCCCAAGGCGTGGGGGGATACAGGCCTCAAGAGCTTTTTGACGCACTTGAAAAAGCCGCAGCCAGCCCAACGGGCCGCCTTATAATCTCCGCCACAGCCTGCCGCTGCCACGGTGTGGCCCAGGGTTTTATTGCCACTCCGTCAAATAAGGGTTGATTAACAAGGGCCTTTTGGAGTAGATATATTGTTTGAGGCCGTTTTTTACGGCTTTTCAATTTGCAATTTTTCTTTTTTTGCCAACCTGCCACCTTCCCGCGCTTGAGGTGCTTTTTCCATGGCCCGAGAAAAACGGTCCGTGCTGGTTACGGGTGTTGCCCATGAATGGGGCCGCCGGCTTGTTCCCCTGCTGGAAAAGGACCCGGACATAGACACCCTTATCGGCATTGATTACAGAGAGCCGAAAAAACCCTTCAAGCGGCTGGAATTCTTCCAGATAGAGCCGCATCATCCCCTTTTGGCGGAAATGCTCAAGGTGGCCAATGTGGACACGGTCTGCCACCTGCTTTTTGAGGACGCCTATTCCCCCAGCGAGGAGCTTTTTGACCTCAATGTCATGGGAACCATGGATCTGCTTGCCGCCTGCGGTGCAGGAGAGGTAAAGCGCATGGTCGTGATGAGCGCCACCGAAGTATATGGCGCTGTGGCCCATCACCCCAACTTCCTTTACGAGCACACGGAATTTGCCGCCTCGCGGCGGCTGCCCTACTCCATCCACCGGGTGGAGATAGAAAACATAATCGAGCGCTACAACAGGCAGAACGAGTTTCCCAAAACCTGCATCCTGCGCTTTGCCAACATACTTGGCTGGGGGGTGGACACGCCGCTGGCCCGGTATCTTGACTCAAGCATGGTGCCAACGGTTTTTGGCTTTGACCCCATGTATCAGCTCACCCATGCCCTGGATGTGGTGGACTGCCTTTATCTTGCCGTAAAAAACGATATCAGCGGCGTTTTCAATGTGGCGGGCAGCGGCCTGCTTCCCCTTTCCCAGCTCATCAAGCTTGTTAGGCGCATCCCCCTGCCCTTTGGCGCGCCCTTTCTGCGCCTGGGTACAAGGGTTTTCCAAAAAACCCCTGTGCCGGACTCCATCCCCATAGGCACGGAGTTTTTGAAGTTCTCCTGCGTTGGCGACACGGATAAAATGAGGGATGAACTGGGCTTCTGCCCCAGGTTTTCCTCAAAGCAGACGGTGATTGACTTTGTGGAGAAGATGCGGGTCAGCCGCTATATGCCCAACCGCTCGCGCATGGAATCAGACCCCAAGGCCACGGAAAGGCTTCAGGACTACCTCAAGTCCAAGCGCCGGGCAGATGACTACCTCACAGAACTCATAGAGACATTCAACAAGGAATGCGGGCATGACCAGTGATTGGGGCGCAGAGGAAGCCGGAGGGCAGGCTGTTCAGTGCGCTGGCGTAACCGCCAGGGGCGCAAGGTGCAAAAAACCGGCCCTGCCCGGTTACAGCTTCTGCCGCCTGCACATGCCCTTTGAAGGGCAACGGCGGCAGCAGCAGTCCTTTGGCGGCCAGGCCAATCAGCCGCCCGACATGGAGCAGGTTGTGCTTTTGCTCCAGCAGATTCTTGAAGCGGTCGTGGCATTGCAGGCCCAGAATGAAACCCCGGATCAAAAGCGCCTTCGCCAGGAGCTTAACGCCAAGATACTCGCCTTTTTGAATGACAAGCTTGAGCTTATAAAACGCCGGGTGGACGGCGATTATGTCGTGGACAAATGGGGCCGCGATGACGAACTGGTGCAGGCCTGCCGCCCCATACTGGATTTTTTGTACAAGAAATACTGGCGGGTAACGGTTTCCGGGGTGGAGAATGTGCCATCAGAGGGCCGGGCGCTTCTTGTGGCCAACCATTCCGGCGTTGTGCCCTGGGATGCGGTGATGATAATGCACGCCGTGCAGGTGGAGCATGAAAAGCCGCGCTGGGTGCGGGGGCTGCACCTTTCATGGGCCTCGGAACTGCCCATGGTGGGCCTTGCCCTTGCCCGGTTAGGCCAGGTTCAGGCCCTGCCGGAAAACGCCCTGCGCCTTTTGCAGGAGGATGAGCTTGCCCTTGTTTTTCCTGAAGGCGTAAAGGGCATAGGCAAGCCCTTTTCCGAGCGCTACCAGCTTGCCCGCTTTGGCAGGGGCGGCTTTGTGCGCACAGCTCTCAAGGCAAAGGCCCCAATCGTTCCGGTTTCTGTTGTGGGAGCCGAGGAGATTCACCCCCTTATAAGCAATGCGCGGCCAATCGCCTCCATGTTCAAAATGCCCTATGTGCCCATAACGCCGACATTCCCCTGGCTTGGGCCGCTGGGCCTTATTCCCCTGCCCACCAAGTGGCACATCCACTTTGACAAGGCAATCCCCCTCCAGGACATGGAGCACGGCCCTTCAGGCGAGCCGCTCCTTGTCTCCAAAATCGCAGGCCAGGTGCGAGAAATCATCCAGAACAATATCTACGAAATCCTCAAAAAGCGCCGGGCCGTCTTCTGGTAGAAGTTTATATGCTGGGTGAACCTTGCGCGGTGGGCAAAAGCCACCATAGCCTTGATTTTGAGAATCCCGGTTTGTTGGGCTACGCAAATCCGGAATAAGGCCAGAGTGTTCCAAAATCCTCTTTGGCCGGATTTTCTAGCCCAACCTACGAATCTGGCTGCACCAGGCGAGACGGATGCAAGGCGCACAAGCGAGGAATGAGGGAGTGTACTCATAGTACATGACCGAAATTCCAAGCGATGTGCAACGCAGCCCACGGATTCCTGGGGCTGCCTCCCAATACAAAGGGCGGGTCCAGGAGGTCGTGGGCTTTGGCTTGCGAGTTGGGCAAGGTCGAAGGTGTACTGGCTGTCCATTGAGACCTTGCCAAACGAGCGTAACGCAGCCCACGGCTTCCTGGGGCCGCCCCCGTGCGTTTATGGTTGGGCCGCCAACTCCTGCGGCTTTGTAAAAAGCGTTTCGCAGCGCCACTGGCCTATGGAAAATATCCAGCCGGCCAGCCGGGCGTTCAAGTCATTTGCCTTGCCCACAAGCCATTGTGCCTGCTCTTCATCCTGGCTCTGCTCTCCATCCGAATCCAGGCCGACAAATTCCACGGTTATCCATACGGCGCAACCTCTGTCCATAGAAGTCTGCTGGGGAAAAACCGTGTATGCAAGGCCGTCAAAATCCTCAAAAGCCACAAAAAGCCCCTGTTCGGGCGTGGAATCCGGGTCTGCGGGCCTGACATCTTCAAGATTGAGAGCACCCAAAAAGCCTGCGAGCCGGTTCACCTTGCTCTGGTCAAGCTCAAGCTCTTCGGCCATGCCCACAGCCTCGAAAAAGGAGGCGGCATCGGGCCTTGCAACATCGTAGAGCAGGTACCATTGGTCGGAATCCTGGTCTTTGGCTGCTGCGGTTATGCGGGCTATGCTCTCAACAGGAACACGCAAGATGAGGGTGTCCCACCAGAAGCCAGGCTCCTGGCGCTCGGTCTGGTAATAGCGGTCCACCAGAAAGATGCGCGGGTCTTCATTTATCATGAGAAACTGGCCCTGGGGATAGCTTGGCTCCTCGCGGCTGGGCCTTTCCTTGCCTGCAAGTATGCTCGCAACCCTGCTGCCAGCAGAATCCTCAAGCATAAAAAGCGCGCCAGCAGACTGGAGAGCATCTTCCGCCGCATCTTTGGGCGAAAGGAGATTCAAGCGTTTGCGGGTTTCAGGGTCTCCATCAAAGGCCCGGCCCACTTTGAGCTGGGATGCTGTGCGCAGAAAGCGCGAAACCTTGTCAAAGTCGGCAGGGTACAAAAAGCCTGTGTCAACCATCCAGCCCTGGGCGGTTTTTTCCAGAACAAACCCGTTGTCCCGGTCCAATATCCGTATTCTTTCAACAAGGTTGGGGTCCAGGTTTTCAAAAAGGGGCTGACCCATTGCAACAGGCGCAGCGCCTTGCTTCTGGCGGAAAAGGTACCCGGCAAGCACCAGCGCAAAAAGGGCCAGCGCAACAAGCAGAAACAGAAAGGTCTTTTTTTTCATGGCCTCTTACACCAAGCACAATCCATGATAACAATCCGTTATCATAACTTAAAGTTTTTTGGGAAGGGGTTTTA
>JASEHB010000238.1 GCA_030018745.1 Desulfatibacillaceae bacterium
CAAACAAGGGCGATTCATGTCGGCAGTGTTCAGGTGGGTGGGGGCGCACCGGTGGTGGTGCAGTCCATGACCAACACCCATACAACCGATGTTGCGGCCACGGTTGCGCAGATAGACCGGCTTGAAAAAGCGGGCTGCAAAATTGTGCGCCTGGCCGTGCCCGATGACAAGGCAGCCGAGGCCATAAGCCCCATAAGGCAGGCCATAAACCTGCCTCTTATTGCGGATATTCATTTTGACCACCGCCTGGCCATAAAGGCGGCAAAAAACGGGGCGGACGGCCTGCGCATAAACCCTGGCAACATCGGCGGGGCAAAAAATACGGCCAAAGTGGTGGAGGCTGCCGCCAAATACGGGCTTTGTTTGCGCATAGGAGTAAATGCAGGCTCTCTGGAAAAGGATTTGCTTGCAAAATATGATGGCCCCACAGCAGATGCAATGGTGGAGAGCGCCATAAACCACATCCGGGCCGTGGAGGCGCTTGGGTTTACCAATTTTAAAATCTCCATCAAGGCCTCGGATGTGCTAAAGACCATTGAGGCCTACACCCGCCTTTCATCTGCCACGGATTTTCCGCTCCATGTGGGTGTTACGGAAGCTGGCTTTGGCCTGTGCGGAACAGCAAAATCCGCAGTGGGCATAGGTGTGCTGCTTTTTAAGGGAATAGGAGATACCATAAGGGTATCCCTTTCTGGGGACCCGGTGGATGAAATCCGTGTGGCTTACCAGATTCTGCGCTCGCTTGGCCTTGGCGCACGGGGGCCGGAAATAATATCCTGCCCTACCTGCGGCCGCACACAGATTGAGGTTGTGAAAATCGCTAAAGAAGTGGAGGCTGCCCTGGGGCATCTTGAAAGCCCCATTACAATTGCGGTGATGGGTTGCGTGGTAAACGGCCCCGGCGAGGCAAAGGAGGCCGACATAGGCATTGCAGGGGGCAAAAGCCACGGAATTCTTTTCAAAAAAGGAGATCGCATAGCCAAGGTGGAGCATTCCCGCCTTGTGGAAGCTCTTGTAAGCGAAGTGAAAAAAATGAGTTTGTCTTAATAGAGCCAATGCTAATCATTTAAAAATGAACAGATTTTATTTTTAAAAAGCGCAAAGGAGAATCATGGCAAAAAAAGGGAAAAACGCCATAAGCCCCACAAGGCAGGAGGATTATTCCGCCTGGTACCAGGAGGTGGTAAAGGTCTCGGACATGGCGGAAAACTCGCCTGCAAGGGGCTGCATGATTATAAAGCCCTGGGGCTATGCGGTTTGGGAGAACATAACAAAGGAGCTGGACAGGGCCTTCAAGGAAACAGGCGTCAAAAACGCCTATTTTCCAATTTTCATTCCCCTGCGCTTTCTGGAAGCCGAAGCAGCCCATGTGGAGGGTTTTGCCAAGGAATGCGCGGTGGTCACCCACCACAGGCTTGAAGCAGGGCCAGACGGCGGGCTTGTTCCTGCAGGGCCTCTTACAGAGCCTTACATTGTGCGGCCGACTTCCGAAACCATAATCGGCGAGGCCTTTTCCCGCTGGGTCAATTCCTACCGGGATCTGCCCGTGCTCATAAACCAGTGGGCAAATGTTGTGCGCTGGGAAATGCGAACCCGCATATTTTTGCGCACCAGCGAATTTTTGTGGCAGGAAGGCCACACGGCCCACGCAAGCGCGGATGAGGCAAAACAGCGCACAGCCATGATGCTTGAGGTGTACCGGGATTTTGCCCAAAACTGGCTTGCCATGCCGGTTCTGGCAGGCGAGAAAACCGCTGCCGAGCGCTTTCCCGGCGCAGAGAGTACATTTTGCATAGAAGCCATGATGCAGGACTGCAAGGCGCTCCAGGCAGGCACTTCCCATTTTCTGGGCCAGAACTTTGCAAAGGCCAGTAATATCCGCTTCCAGTCCGAAAAAGGGGCCGAGGAATTTGCATGGACAACCTCGTGGGGTGTCTCCACCCGCATGATAGGCGGAATGATAATGACCCATTCCGATGATGACGGCCTTGTGCTGCCTCCGCGCCTTGCTCCGGCACACATCGTGCTTTTGCCTATCCTAAAGGACCCGGACAGCAATCCGGCTGTTTTGGACTTTGTTCATATGCTTGCCCGCAGGCTTTCCTCAATTCCATATCTTAACGGCCACATACGCGTAGAGGTGGATGACAGGGACATGGGCGGCAAGAACTGGGACTGGATAAAAAAAGGCATACCCCTGCGGGTGGAAATAGGCCCGCGCGACATGGCCCAGAATGCGGTTTTCGTGGCCCGGCGGGATAAGCCGCCCTCAGAGCGCCAGTCAATGGACACGGAAATTTTCATCTCTGAAGTGCCGGTAATTCTCGAAGAAATCCAGACCAGCCTTTTTGAAAGGGCCAAGGCTTTTCAAGAGGCCAATACCCGTAATATAGACTCCAAAGATGACTTTTACGCCTGGTTTACCCCCAAAAATGCCGAAAAGCCGGAAATTCACGGCGGATTTGCCCTTGCCCACTGGTGCGGCTCTCCCGAATGCGAGGCGAAAATAAAGGATGACCTCACCGTGACCATAAGGCTTGTGCCGGAAAGTGGCGATTCTGAAAAGGGCAGGTGCATAATGTGCGACAAGACCTCAAACCAACGGGTGGTGTTTGCAAAAGCATACTAAAAAAGGGAGCAAAAGCAGGCCATATTAAATGATCCGAATCCAGGACATAATCGACAAGGTTTTATTCTACCACCCCGAAGCGGACACGGACCTCATCAACCGGGCCTATGTTTATTCGGCAAGGGTTCATGAAGGTCAGGTGCGCCTTTCCGGCGAGCCTTACCTTTTGCACCCCCTGGAGGTGGCAGGCATTCTTGCGGATATGCGCCTGGACGAAACCAGCATTGCAGCAGGGCTTCTCCACGATGTTGTGGAGGACACCCACACCACAATAGAGCAGTTGAGTCAAGACTTTGGCCCTTCCCTGGCAAGCCTTGTGGAAGGGGTTACAAAAATCTCCGAGCTTACCTTTCAGTCCAGCCAGGAGCGCCAGGCCGAGAGCATCCGCAAGATGATTCTGGCCATGTCAAATGACCTGCGGGTGATTCTCATAAAACTGGCCGACAGGCTCCACAATATGCGCACCCTTCAGTTTCACAAGGAAGAGCGCCAGCTTGGCATTGCCCAGGAGACCCTGGACATTTACGCGCCCATTGCCAGCCGCCTTGGCATATACTGGATAAAGACGGAGCTTGAAGACCTTGCCTTCATGCACCTTGATCCCGAAAAGTACCGCGAAATAGAACGCCTTGTTGCTGCCAGGAAGGATGAGCGGGAAAAATACATTGGCTCGGTGCGGGATATAATTGAAAAAAAAATGGCCCAGGCGCAAATCCAGGCCCATGTCAAAGGCCGCTTCAAGCATTTTTACAGCATTTACAGCAAAATGTTAAGCCAAAGGCTTGCCTTTGAAGATGTTTACGATCTGGTGGCATTCCGCATAATTGTTGAAACGGTTGCCAATTGCTACGAGGTTTTGGGCATAATCCACGGAACATGGCGCTCCATCGGCCACAAGTTCAAAGACTACATCGGCCACCCCAAGCCCAATATGTATCAGTCGCTGCATACAACGGTAATAGGCCCGGCAGGGGAGAGGGTGGAGTTTCAGATTCGCACAAAGGACATGGACGAGGTTGCGGAATCTGGCATTGCCGCCCATTGGAGCTACAAGGAGGGTAACCGGGCTGACGAGCAAACCCGCAAGACCTTTGCATGGATTCAAAACATTGTGGAATACCAGCAAAGCGTGCAGGACCCGGCGGAATTTCTTGAAAATGTCAAGGTGGAGCTTTTTCCTGATGAGGTCTATGTCTTTTCTCCAAAGGGAGAGGTGATAACCCTGCCAACCGGGGCAACGCCCCTTGACTTTGCCTATGCCATCCATTCCCAGGTGGGCAACCAGTGCATTGGCGCAAAAATTAACGGACGCATGGTGCCTTTGCGCACGGAGCTGAAAACCGGCGATTCCATTGAAATACTCACCAGCAAGAACCAGCATCCAAGCAAGGACTGGCTGCATCTTGTAAAAACCGCCAAGGCCAGAAGCCGCATCCGACAGTGGATTAAGACCGAAGAAAGAGAGCGCTCGCTGGCCCTGGGCAGGGAATTGACGGAAAAGGCATTCAAGCGACACAGGTTGAGCCTTGCCTCTGCTGTCAAGGGCGATAAAATTGGCGAGGTTCTTGATTCTTTGGGCTACAAAACCGTAGATGACCTTCTGGCTGCGGTGGGTTATGCCAAGATCTCGCCCTTGCAGATTTTACGGAAGTTTGTGCCCCAAAAACAGATAGAGGAAGAGGCCCGCGCAAAGGCCGAGGCTTTGGCTCCTGTTGAGCAGGCACTGGAAAGGCAGAAAAGTCCCTCCGGCGTAACCGTAAAGGGCATGGACGGCATCTTGATGCGCCTTGCAAAATGTTGCAGCCCTCTGCCAGGCGAACCCATTGTGGGTTACATAACGCGGGGTCAGGGCGTAACAGTACACCGGATGGGTTGCGTGAACACCCAGGCCCTTGACCCAATGCGGCGCATTGATGTGGAATGGGGTAAAAGCACGGCAGAAACTTACCCTGCGCGCCTTCTTGTGAGCGCAATGGACAGGGTGGGGCTTCTGGCGGATCTCACCGCAGCGATTAGTCAGTGCAAGGCCAATATTGTTTCCGCCAATTCAGGGGCTGTGGGCGAGGATAACATTGCAAACGCCCTTTTCACTATTTCGGTATCAGGCAAAAAGGAGCTGGAATCGGTTGTTAAGGCTCTCCGCAATGTACCCAATGTGCAGCAGGTGAAAAGGGTATAGCAG
>JASEHB010000239.1 GCA_030018745.1 Desulfatibacillaceae bacterium
TGGAAAATTTATCATATATCCGGAATAATAACTATTAATTTTATCTGAGGATTGTACCAAGTAATCCGATGGCTCTAATAGCTATCCTAATTTTAGCCCCTAAACATCCAACTGGCTCACCTCCAGGGCATTGCTCTGTATGAATTCCCTCCTTGGCTCCACCTCATCGCCCATGAGCAGGCGGAAAACATCATCGCTTTCAAGGTCATCGCCAATGGCAACCTTTACAAGGGTGCGCTTTTCCGGGTCCATTGTGGTTTCCCATAGCTGATCCGGGTTCATCTCTCCAAGGCCCTTGTAACGCTGTAGGGAAATGCCCTTCTTTGCGTCATCAAACAAAAAGTCTATAAGATCCTGGCGGCTTAAAAAAACTCCGGCCTCCCTTGACCTGTCATCCTTGTAAAAGACCTTGAAAGGCTCCCGGCCCTGATCCAGCGCCCGCTTGGCAAGCTCCAGGCATTTTTGAAAATCGTTTGAAAAAATGAGCTTTCTGCCTATGTTTATGCCCAGGCTGCTTGTGGAAATGCTGACCATGCGCTTTGCAGCAAAGCGGCCATGAATTTTCGGGTCCGGTATGACAAACATCTCGTAAAGATTGCGCTCCTCGGACCAGGCTATTTCGCTCACTTCAAACTTTTCTGCCAGAAGCTTTTTTCTCAACTCCTCCATCTTGTTTTCATCGCGCAAAAAGGCCTGGGAATCCACCTTGCTGCGCACAAGAAAATCCACAAGCTCTGCAGGTATGGCCTTTCTTTCAAATCGTTCCAGAATTTGGTTGTAGGAGGCCAGAGCGCCCAGAAAAAGCCCAAGCTGATGATCAACAAGAACCTTTTCCCCGCCGTCATCGGTTGGGAAGGCAACTGCAAATTTTTCCGTGACCCTCAACAACAGGTAATTGTTAAGCTCCTGGTCATCTTTTAAATACTGGCCGGCCTTTCCCTTGCCCACCCTGTAAAGAGGCGGCTGGGCAATGTAAAGATAGCCGCTTCCAATTATCTTTGGCATCTGCCGGAAGAAAAAGGTCAGAAGAAGAGTGCGGATATGCGAGCCGTCCACATCAGCATCCGTCATTATTATGACTTTGTGGTAGCGGATTTTTTCAATGTCAAACTCCTCATCTCCAACCCCTGTTCCAAGGGCGGTGATGAGGTTTTTTATTTCCTCACTCTGGAGCATCTTGTCTATGCGGGCTTTTTCCACATTTAAAATTTTACCCTTAAGGGGCAGAATTGCCTGAAATTTTCTGTCCCGGCCCTGTTTTGCAGAGCCTCCTGCAGAATCGCCCTCCACAAGAAAGATTTCCCGTTGGGCAGGCTCGGAAAGCTGGCATTCCGCAAGCTTTCCCGGAAGAGTGGTGTCTGAAAGGGCGCCCTTTTTGCGGGCAAGGTCCCTTGCCCTTCGGGCAGCTTCCCTGGCCCTGGCAGCTTCAACTGCCCGGCGGACAATCTTTTTTGCAATTGAAGGATTTTCTTCAAGAAAAACAGCAAGTTTTGCATTTACAAGCTGTTCTACCTGGCCCTTTATCTCCGTGTTTCCAAGCTTTGTTTTGGTCTGGCCCTCAAATTGAGGCTCGGCTACCTTTACGCTGACCACTGCGGTAAGACCTTCACGCACATCATCACCGGAAATTTTTTCCTGCATATTCTTGGAAGTGTAATCCGATGAAGCATACTGATTTATGGTGCGCGTCATGGCGGCCTTGAAGCCCACAAGATGGAAACCGCCTTCCTCTGTGTTGATATTATTGGCAAAGGTAAGGATTTTTTCGGTGTATCCTGTTGTGTATTGGAGAGCCACCTCCATTTCTATGCCGCCGTTCTCGCCCTTCATGTAGATGGGATCATGGAGAGGTGTGCGGGTTTTGTTCAAAAATTCAACATATTCTTTTATGCCGCCCTTGTAATAGAATTCCTCTTTTTCATCCGAGCGCTCATCTTCAAGGCTGATTGTTATCCCGGCATTTAAAAAAGCCAGCTCCCTCATTCGCCTTTTTACAATTTCAAGGTCAAAAGGCTCTGTTGTCATAATACTGGTATCAGGCTTGAAACGGATTTTGGTGCCGCGCTTTTGTGTGGGGCCTGCTTGAGTCAACTCGCTTGTCTTGACCCCTTTTGAAAAGGTTTGGCAGTAGAGCTTGCCGTCCTGGTGAACCTCCACCTCCAAAATATCTGAAAGGGCATTGACCACAGATACGCCAACTCCGTGAAGACCTCCGGAAACCTTGTAGGAATCCTTGTCGAACTTCCCTCCCGCATGAAGCTGTGTCATTACAACTTCTAAAGCAGGTACCCCTTCGGTCTTGTGGATGCCAACAGGGATACCCCGGCCGTTGTCTTCAACCGTGACGCTGTTGTCAGGGTGCAGGGTTACCCATATATGGTCGCAGTGGCCTGCCATTGCCTCATCTATGGAGTTGTCCACCACCTCGTAAATAAGGTGATGCAGGCCGGCAATGCCAATGTTGCCAATATACATGGACGGCCGCTTACGCACCGCCTCAAGGCCGTGAAGAACCTTTATGTTGTCTGCCGTGTACAGGGTATTATTGTCTGTCATAAATCTCACATTCTCATGGGCATTATTACGGAAAGATAGGAAGGATCATCATCACCTTCCACAATACAGCCTTTTTTGTCACTCTCAATACGGACCCTCACCGTTTCGCTGTGCATTGGTGAAATGGCCTCGATGAAGAAGCTGGGGTTGAACAGGGCTTCAAAAGGCTCGCCGTTAAAGGCGAGCATAACCTCTTCTTTTGATTCGCCTATTTCAGGATTGACAATATATAAGGTGAGTTTGTCCTTTTCCAGCTTGAAGCGCACAGCCCTGTAATTTTCAGTGCAAAAAATGGAAATCCGGCGAAGAACACTGTGGAACATGCTTTTTTCCACTTCAAAAGAGGTCTCTATGTCATCTGGAACGACAAGCTTGTAATCAGGATAGTCCCCTTCCACCATCACACAGATCAATGTCTCAGTTTCCAGGCTGACCACAAAATAACGGTCCGAAAGGCCTATTTTTACATCCTTGCCGCTTTCCACAATGCGCATTATTTCAGGCAGAATTTTCTTGTGGAGAATAACCTTTGATTCAGCACCAAGAAAGTTATCCCCTGATTCCTTTAAAGGGCATTCAGCCTTTGCCAGGCGGTTTCCGTCCGTGCTCACAAAGCGGATAAGCCCTTCATCCTTCAAATGTTCAAGCAGCAGCCCTATAAGATGAGGCCTTTTTTCCTCGGAGGTAAGCCCTCCGGACAGATTTACCTTTTCTATGACATCAAGCAGGGTCTTTCCATCCACAACAACATAGGAAATATCCTCTATTTCCGGCAGGCTGGGAAAATCGGCAGGGTCCATGCCAACCATCTGATATTGAACCTTGGAGTCTGCTATCTCAACCCAGCCGTTTTTCATCACCTTGCAGGCAATGGTATCGCTGGGAAATTCCTTTATTATCTCATAGAGCTTTTTAGCAGGAATCGTTATTACACCAAAGTCCTTTACATCTGCCTTGTAGGAACCGCGAAAGGCAACCTCAAGATCCGTAGCCTCAATAAAAATTGAGTCTTTTTCGGCAGTTATCTTAACCTGTTGAGTAATGATAAAAGGCGTCTTCCGGGAACTTATTCCCTGAACCTTGGCAATCGCCTCCACAAGATCGGATTTTTTGATGGTAAATTGCATTACCGTTTCTCCTAAATAGATTTCTGAAAACAAATATAACTAATATACCCTGACCAAACAGCCTATAACCAAATAACAGGCTGTTTTTATGGCATTTATAAAAGGTAAAAAAAGTTCATTCAATCTGCTTCCAGCTGTTTAAAAATAGTGACTTATTAACAGGTTTTTTTCCCTGGTTAACAACCTGCCCATTATTATCCGGACTGCAAGCCGTGCATTAACAGCCTTTTTTATGAAGATGGCTTGGCTTTAAAAGGTCGTTAACCTGCTTCACCGGGTTGTATGCAACCATTGGGACATCAACAAAAATGCTGTTCCAGAAAGCCATGGAGCCGTTCCACAGCCCGGGAAGCTCCAGGGCCAGAAGCTTTTTGCCATCTTTTGATTTTTCTGCAATAAAAACAGCTTGTTCATCAATAAAACACTTCAAATCAAAGGGGTTGCCAAAACGGTCCTTAAAAGCGCAAACAATGTCCACAGGGTTGAAGTGGGTGGATGAGGAAAAGAGATTTTTCTGTTTTACCGAGTTTTGGTTTATCTGTGCGCTTTCAACAATCTGTACGCTTATGCTTTTATCCTTGCCCTGTACCCAGAAAGGCGCTCCTCCAGGGTCGCCCAGATTTTTTACCATTCCGCAGACCCTTAAAGGCCGGTTGAATTTTTCCAGCAAAAAAAGCCTCAAATCGTTGCCGGAGCGATTTTGTACATCCAGATTAAGGGTTTGCCTCGCAAAGTCAGAAGCGTTTTTTAAAACGGAATCATCAGGGGTAATAGTATCCAATTTCTCGATAAAATTAAAGATATTTTTTTGAACATCCAAAAGAAATCCTGCAAGGGCCTTTTTATAAAAGGCCCTGACGCCTTTGTCCTGGTCGCATACCACATTGTCAATGTTGTTTATAAAAATTAAGTCAGCATCAATCTTTGAAAGGTTTTCCAAAAGAGCGCCATGCCCTGCCGGCCTAAAAAAAAGCGAGCCGTCCGCCAGACGGAAAGGCTTCTTGTCTGGAGTTACAGCAAGGGTGTTTGTGGCTGGATTTTGCACGGAAAAATCCAAAAGGAACTTAACCTGCCGTTTTTTTTCAAGAGCCTTTGCAGCATCTTTTGAGTGAGATTGAAAAACAG
>JASEHB010000240.1 GCA_030018745.1 Desulfatibacillaceae bacterium
GGTGCCCTTGAATGCGCTGTAATGGCGGCGCGGGCGTGAAAAGGCTATGTCGTAGATATTCGGGTTTTTGATGCCAAAATCAACAAATGCGCTCACAAGGCTCTTTACCCGGTTTAAGGGGTTGGATTTGCTCTGGACAGCCTGGCTCAATTTTTCATGCAGCAGGCTGAAAATTTTTTTGTGGATTGCAATTATCATTGCATCCCGGTTTTCAAAATAGTTGTAAAGGTTGGCCCCGGTCATTTTAAGGCGCGCGCCCAGGCGCGCCATTGTCAGGTTTTCGTAGCCCTCCTCAACAATCAAATCCAGCGCGCCCTGCACAATGCTTTCGCGGACCTGCTCGATCTGCTCTTCATTTCTTGTGGTTTTTGGCATGGCTCACCTATAATTTAATAATCGTTAATTTAACGAACAGTAATTTTAATGTCAAGTAATTTATTGGAGTTTTTTAGCCCCTTGTTTGCACCTTTTTAAAACGGTTTGCCATTATTTGTTTGGACCTGTGGGCCGGAAAATCCCTTGCGCCAGGGCCTTTCAGGAAAGATAACAAAATATTATGGTATTAGATGTATTATTGCAGGTGTTTTGACAAATCTGACGCAGCGCGTAAAATAAAAATAACTTTTCGAGAAAAGTGTGATATGTTTCACAAGCTTTCTGTGTCACCTTTTTGTAAAAGGTGCAGGGTCGCCATTGGGGGGAAAACGGGAATGGCGACTTCTCTCCGTCAGTAACGGCGTTTCTTTGTCCGGGATACAATGGAAAAAAACACCCGCAACTGGATTTTGCTGGGTCCGGTTATTGCCGTGGCGCTCACCGTCCTTGGCATGACCGTGGAGCAGGTGTTTGAAAGCCCCGGCATTGTCACGCTTCCCCGCATCGGTCTCATTGTTTTCATGTCCATCACCGGCCTGTTTCTGGGCTATTTGACCGGCCGCCGGACAGACCGCCACATGCGCAGCGCCCGCGCGCTTGAGCAGGCAGGGGCCACCATCAACGCCCTGGTGGAGTCTGCACCGCTTCCCATTCTCTCGCTTTCAACCGATGGAACAATTTCGCATCTGTGGAACCCCACAGCGCGCCAGATACTTGCAAACGCGCATGGACGGCGCTTTATGGACTTTGTTGCGCCGGGCCAGGAGGCTGTTATTGAGATTTTGCAAAACGCCCTGGCCCAAAAGAGCGCCTTTGACGGGCTTGAAATGCAGATTTTAAGGCCTGATAAAAGCTCTGCCGCCTGCCTTGCCTATGGACGGCCCCTTGAAGGCTTTCTGGAAAAAGATTCCGGCCATGTTCTTGTGCTGGTTGACCGATCCGAGCAAAAGAAGGCCCAGGAGGCTTTGGATATCCAGCGCCGCCAGCTTCTTTCCATTTTCGACAGCATTGATGAGCCAATAACCGTGACTGACCCGGTCACTTACGAACTGCTCTACATAAATAAGGCCGTGAAAAAGCAGTGGGGGGAGTGCATTGGGGAAAAATGTTACGAAGCCCTGCAGGGGCTTTGCGAGCCTTGCCCCTGGTGCACCAACGACTCGCTTTTCGGCGAAAACGCCGTGGACACCTACATCTGGCAGCATTACAACGAAAAAATCGGCCGCTGGTACCGCTGCACAGACAAGGTCATCCGCTGGACGGACGGACGGTTTGTGCGTTTTGAAATGGCCCTGGACATCACAGAGCGGGTCCGCACCGATGAAATGCTCAAGGAGGCCCACGAGGAGATAAAGCAGGCCTATGCCAGAATTCAGCAGGACATGGCCCATCGCAGGGCAGCAGAGGCAAGGCTGGCTGAAAGCGAGTCCCGCTACCGGCTTCTGGCCCAGAACATACATGACGGCATCTGGACTATTGACGAAAACCTGTGCTTCACATTCATAAGCCCTTCCCACGACAGGCTTGTGGGCTACCCGATGGAAGAGCTTATTGGCAAGCCATCTTCATTTCTGGTGGCTGCCGAAAACCGCAAAAAAACCCTGGCAGGGCTTGAAAGGGCTGTTAAGATTTTCAAGGAAACCGGCAAGCCTTTTGAGTTGAAGCCCCAGGAACTGGAGATTGTCCGCAAGGATGGCACAAGGCTGTGGGTGGAGATTCAGACCAGCTTCCTGCAGGATGAAAACGGTCAGTTCATGGGGTTTGTGGGGGTCACCCGCAACATCTCGGACCGCAAAAAGGCCCAGCAGGCCCTTGCTCACAGCGAAGCCAAGTACAGGGATCTGGTGGAAAATGCCGCAGACATAATCTACACGGTGGACCCCAACGGCGTTTTCATGGAGGTGAACCGGGCTTTTCTCGAGGAGGGCGGCTGGCAGGTCACGGACATCATAGGCAAGAATTTCAACTTCATGCTTCACCCCGATGATGTGGAAGTTGCAATCAATGCTTACACAGCAGGGCTTTCAGGTCAGAATGTCGCTTTTGAAATGCGCTCCCGCCGCAAGGATGGCACCTACGGCTATTACTCCTTCACCAACCGCCCTCTGTATGATGGTGACGGGGTGGTGGTGGCCCTCCACGGAATTGCAAGGAACATAAGCGCCCGCAAGCAGGCCGAAGACGCATTAAGGGATTCCGAGGCCCGTTACAGAACCCTGTTTGAAACAGGGCCTGACGCCATATTCCTTGTGGATCCGGTTTCCGGGGCGATTCAGGACGCCAATGCAGCAGCCGTAAGGCTTCTTGGCAAAGACAGGCAGGACATGATCGGGATGCACCACAGCAAGCTGCATCCCGAAGAATATGCCCCTGAAAATGAGGCAAGGCTTGCCCAGTTTCAGAGCATTCCAAACCCGGATTCGGCAAGGTTGTCATGGACCAGCTTTGTTGTTGATGCTTTTGACAAGGAGATTCCGGTTGAAATATCCGGACAGATGATAAGGATACACAACCGGCCGGCCTTACAGTTCATCGTTCGGGATATTTCGTTGAGAAAAAAGATGGAGGAGGAGATTGTAAAGGCCCGCAAGCTTGAGGCAATGGCCCTGCTTGCAGGGGGCATAGCTCATGATTTCAACAATCTGTTGACGGTCATCCTTTCGGGAATTGAAATATCTCAAACCCAGGCAAAAAACCAGAATGCCATGCTAAACCATCTGGACGAAGCCAGGACCGCCTGTCTGCGGGCCAGGGATCTAACCCGGCGCTTCATCACCTTTTCAACAGGCGGCGCTCCGGCAACAAAGGCCGTCAGCCCGGAAAAACTTCTGCTCGAGGCTGTGAAGCTTGTTCCCAAGGACAATGGCTTGCAGGTGGAGTTAAACCTTGCTCCAAACCTTTGGGATATGGAGGCGGACGAAAATCAGGTTCTCGGCGCACTGGCGGATATTCTAAACAACGCAAAGGAGGCCATGGGCGGCAGGGGAAAACTTGTCATTGACTGCGAAAATGTGCTGGTCAACGGCGCTGACAACCCCGCCACCGTAATGCTTCTGTCCGGGCGCTTTGTTCATATTGCCGTTGTGGACTGCGGATGCGGCATTTTGGCTGCGGATCTGCCCAGAATTTTCGACCCCTATTTTTCCACCAAGCAAAGGGGGGCAACTAGAGGCATGGGCATGGGCCTAACCGTGGCCGGATCCATAATAAAAAAACACGGCGGGGCGATTGATGTGCAGTCCGTTTACGGCGAAGGCACAACAGTTCATCTTTACCTGCCCGCAGCAAAGGTTAAGCCAAATGATCCGCCCTTGCCAGGAGCGGATTCCTGATGATGGCGCCTTGAGCCTTTAATTGCCACGGCAATACAAACCCGCCAGCTACACAATTTGCAAACCCCCTGTTTAAAAACAGGCCTGCCAAGCCTTGCTCCAAACCTGCTTGACGCAAGCTGCTCCCAGCCTTTAAACTTTTTTTGCAGTCATCAAGGCAAATCTGGCAGAGCATTCTTTTTGGAGATAAATAATGATTGTAAATGAAAGCTTTATTGCTGATCTGGCCGGGCTTAACCATGTGGGCCGCTACACCATAACCCGCGAGCTGGGGCGAGGCGGAATGGCTGTTGTTTTTCTGGGCCGCGACCCTTACATACAGCGCCCGGTGGCCATAAAAATGGCGCGGCCAAAAAGCCAGGAGGAAAAGGCCCATTTTTTTATGGAGGCCCAGAGCGCGGGCCGCTTGAGCCACCCCAATATTGTGGCTGTTTACGATGCCGGAGTGCACGAAAGCTTTTGCTACATAGCAATGGAGTTTGTGGCAGGCAAAACGCTGGATGCCTTTTGCAGCAGCCCGCATCTGCTTTATCCCAAAAAAGCTTTGGAAATAGGCTTTTCCCTGGCCAAGGCCCTGGACTATGCGCACAAGAAAGGCGTTATCCATAGGGATGTAAAACCCGGCAATGTGCTGCTGGACGAAGATCAGACACCCAAAATTACAGACTTTGGCATAGCCCGCATAAGCGGGGGGCAAACCCTGAAAACCATAAGGGGTACACCAAGCTATATGTCGCCGGAGCAGCTCAAAGGCGAAAAGATTTCTGAAAACACTGATGTTTTCAGCCTTGGTTGTGTGCTTTACGAGCTTCTTACCGGCGTACAGGCCTTTGGGGGCAAGGACTATCCGGAAATTATGCGCAAGGTTGTAAGGGATGACCCGCCAAAACCCTCGACAATTCTCCAGGATCTGCCGCCAATACTTGATGACATACTTGCCAGGGCGCTGGCCAAAAACCCGCAGGATCGCTACTTGAGCTGCCTGGACATGGGCTTTGATCTCCGGGTCGCCCTTCGCGGTATGAAAAAGGACGATATACCTGAACGCAAACCAAAGCAGGCCCTGGAATATCTTCAATACATCCCGTTTTT
>JASEHB010000241.1 GCA_030018745.1 Desulfatibacillaceae bacterium
CATCAACAATGTCCAGGCCTTTTATAAGCATCTCCTCGTCAATCACAAGGGGCGGCAGAAACTTCAGAACCTGATTGTCTGCACCTGCTGTCTCAATTACAAGCCCGTTTTCAAAGCAGGCGGCAGCAATGTTTTCCACAAGGCCCCTTTCAGGGATTTCCAGACCAAGAATCATTCCCCTGCCACGCACCGAGGCGTTGAGTTCAGGATATTTGGCGGCGATTTTTTCCAGCCGGTCGAACAAAACCGTTGACTTGTAAGCAACTGCTTCGGAGAGGTCCCTGTTCTCCCAGTAGGAAAGCCCCACCGTGCCGGCCACAAAGGCAAGGTTGTTGCCCCGGAATGTGCCCGTGTGCTCGCCTGGCTTCCATTGATCCAGGTCCGGCCGCATGAGAAGCAGGGCCAAGGGCAGGCCTCCGCCAACAGCCTTGGAAAGGGTTACCATATCGGGCTTTATGCCGGACTTTTCAAAGCTGAAAAAGTCGCCCGTGCGCCCGTTGCCCACCTGTATGTCATCAATTATGAGAAGTATGTCAAACTCCCGGCACACATCTGCAAGGCCCTGGAGCCATTCGTCTGAAGCAACATTCACCCCGCCTTCCGCCTGAACGGTTTCAACAATGACCGCAGCAGGAATATCCAGGCCGCTGGAGGTGTCATCAAGCATTTTCCGCAAAAAAGCTATGGTGTCCAAGGTCGGCCCCATGTAGCTGTCAAAGGGCATGAATGATACATTGGTGCGGGTGATGTGGGCCTCATCCCGGTAAAAGGTGTTGCCTGTAACTGCAAGCGCCCCCATGCTCAAACCGTGATAGCCGTTGGTGAAGCTCACAATGTTGGAGCGGCCCTTTATCATGCGGGCAAGCTTTAGGGCGCTTTCCACGGCGTTGGTGCCCGTGGGGCCGGTGAACTGAACCTTGTAGTTCAAATTCCGCGGCTCAAAAATGGTTTCCACAAGCTTTTCCAGAAAGCGCTTTTTGGCGATGGTTGCCATGTCCAGGCCATGCACAACGCCGCCGCTTTCAAGGTATTCAATGAGTGCACGGGTTATTTGCTCGTTGTTATGGCCGTAATTTAGCGTTCCGGCCCCGGCAAAGAAATCTATGTATTCCTTGCCCATGGTGTCTGTCAGTATGCAGCCCTTTGCCTTTTCAAACATCACCGGAAAAGAGCGGATATAGCCCCTTACCCTTGATTCGTAATTATCAAAAACTCGCATGGTTTTTTTCCTTTCGTTTTTCTTTTATATGCAAAAAATGGAAGGCCTTTTTTGATCCGTCCATTTGCTATGGCGGAAATGAGTTTTTTGTATTTTGCCTTTTCATGGCTCTGCCTTGTGTTCCTGCGCTTTGCTCCCAAAGGGGCCTATGCAAAAAAGGCGCTCTGACTCATGGATTGCAGGCAAAAAGTCCTTTTCCGAAAATATTTGCTCCTCAAACTTCCACTCTGCCCCAAGATGCTTTGCAACAGAGCGAAAAAGCGCCTGGGATGCCTTGTTGGAAGGGTTGACCGTTGCCTCAAGATATTTGCAGGAAGCTGTTGGCGATTTTATCAGAAAAAGAATCATCTGCCGGGCAAGCCCCTGGCCCCTAAAATCGCTTCCCACGCCAACCTGCCATATAAATAAGGTGTCCGGCTTTTCCGGCGGGGCAAAGCCGGTTACAAAGCCGGCCATCTGTCCATCAACGCTTGCAACCGCGCTGGTTTTGGAAAAATACTTCCCAAAAAGCAGGTAATAATACACAGAGTTCTGATCCAGCCCGCACAAGCCCGCCATCTGGTGCATGGCAGCCCCATCCTGGGCTGTTGCATGGCCTAAAATGGTTTCTTTTTTATCGTTTTGCCTCATAAATTCCTGCTTTTACCTTCCGGCCCGCCTCTGCCAATGCCTTTCATGGCAGACCTTACAAAGTTTGGGTGGCCGCTTGAGGGCTAAAACCATAGCGCATATTTTTGCAGATGTAAAGGTTTCAATTAAAATAATATGTTACGCAACTGTTTTTGCGGGGCAAAACCCTTGTGAAAAGGGGCTTTGCAAAGAATAAAGCTAGCAGGCAAAACTTAAAAACCGGGTTTTGCATTTGCTTTTTTGGATGACGATTTTTTGGGGCCTGCATAAAGACCTGCAAAGGGGTTTTCTTTGCCCGAAAACGATCCCAAATAGGGTCGCCAAAGCGCATGATTGCTTCAAAATGCCCCTAAACGGGTCAAAATAGAACGGAAAGACCCAGGGCAGGCGCAGGGCACAGCTAAAATATTCATTAAAATCAGCATATTATCATCGGCTTGCAATTGGCATTATTTGTGCTGTCAAATAATCTCATGCAAAAGCCAGATAACATATCAAAGGCCAAGGCCCCGGGCAGGGAAGGGAAAGTTCCTGAAATGGCGCGCCAACTGCGCGTGCCGAGCCTGGACCCTCACTTTTTCATCCTTGAGGAAGACCGCAAGAACCTGGAGCGCTTTGCCCAAATGAGCGGCAGGCATCCGGTCAACATCCTCATCACCGGCAACCAGGGCTGCGGCAAGTCCACACTGGTGCGCCAGTTCGCCTGCATCCACAACAGGCCCATGGCAACCTTTCAGGTGGGGCTTCTGCTGGAATCCGGCCAGCTTTTCGGCCAGCAGCGGTTAAAGGAAGGAGAAACCTACTACCACGAGTTTCTCTTTCCCCGCGCCATACAAACCCCCGGCTGCGTGGTGCACCTGGAGGAAATAAACCGCTCGGAAAGCCCCCATGCCCTAAACGAGCTTTTTTCCGTGTTGAGCGAGGACCGCAGCATCTGGGTGGACGAGCTTGGCTTTGTGGAGGTGGCCCCTGGGGTAATCTTTTTTGCCACCATGAACGAGGGCGAGCAGTTCACAGGCACGGACGCCCTGGACGCAGCTTTAAAGGACAGATTCTACCGAATTCACCTGGAATACCTGCCCCAGGCTGTGGAGCGGGAGGTCCTTGAGCGCAAAACCGGCCTGGACACAAACACCGCAAACCAGGTGCTGACCCTTGTCAACAAAATCCGCGAAAACCGCGAGCTGGCCATAAGCGTGTCCATCCGCCACAGCCTCATGATAGCCGAGCTTGTGTCCCACGGGGCATCCCTGCGCGAAGCCCTGGTTTACAGCCTCCAGATATCGCGCGATACGCTGGAATCGCTCCTGCTATCAATCCATGTGGCCACCGCCCAAACGGAGACGGACAGAGGCGCTTACAGCCTGTATGTGCCATGATGGGAAAGTGAGTTTGCGGGGGAGGGGGCTTTTTGGGGATTTTCAAAAGCCTAAAAAAATCATGCGCTCCGATGGTGGGGGCAAAAATCGGAATGACGGCTTTATTGTTGGGCTACGCTAAAGCTAGTACCATGTAACATTGACATTTTCGTATATATATGATAAGTTCATGGCAAACCACCCAGAAAGGAGGGATTGCCATGAAGCCGCGCTATCGAGTGACCTTGACGGAAGGTGAGCGTCAAAATCTTGAGTCTCTGACGAAAACGGGCAAGACAAATGCAAGACATTTCCTTTATGCACGAGCATTGCTCCTTTGTGATGAGGGGCCTTTCGGGCCGTGCTGGAAGGTTGCGGACACAGCCCAGGCTATGGGTGTTACGACCCGAACCATCGAACATCTGAAAAAACGATTCGTGGAAGAAGGGCTTGAAGCAGCCCTGGAGCGCAAGCCGCACAAGAACCCTCGTGGCGTGACCTTTGATGGGGCCTTTGAAGCCCGTCTGGTTGCGCTGGCCTGCTCGGAGGCCCCTGATGGAAGGAGGCGTTGGACTGTGAGGCTTCTTGCAGAAAAGGCAGTCGAATTGGACCTTGCACCGCGTGTCTCGCACATGACCGTGCAACGGGCATTAAAAAAAATGAACTTAAACCTCACCTCCGGAAATATTGGAAAATCCCCCCGAAGGAGAACGCCGCCTTCGTAGCCAACATGGAGGATGTTCTTGCTGTTTACCAACGGCCATATGATGCTGATATTCCTGTAGTATGCATGGACGAGTCCTGCAAGCAGCTTGTTGGGGAAATGCACAAACCTGTGCCTTGCAAGCCAGGCAAACCGGCCAGAATGGATCATGAATATGTTCGTAACGGCGTTGCCGAGATATTTATTGAGGTGGAGCCTTTGGGCGGCAGAAGGCATGTGGAGATCACCGAGCGAAGAACCAAAATAGATTGGGCGCACTGGATCAAAGGCATGCTTGATGAGCGCTATCCAAAGGCGAAGCGCGTTTGCCTTGTGATGGACAACTTGAATACTCACAGGCCCGCCTCCCTCTATGAAGCCTTTGAGCCACAAGAGGCTCGCCGTTTGGTGGAACGCCTTGAAATCCATTACACTCCAAAGCATGGAAGCTGGCTCAACATGGCTGAAATCGAGTTAAGCGCCCTTAAAGGGCAATGCCTGGACCGGCGCATTCCCGATCTGGCCACAATGAGGGCTTGTGTAGCCGCATGGGAAAACGACCGCAACAACCGGCAGCCAAAAATCCATTGGCGCTTTTCAACCAAGGCCGCACGGATAAAGTTGAGAAGTCTTTATCCGAAGCTTTAAGTGTTACATGATACTAGGCCACCTAATTGTCCCCATCGAATTACCCTTTTCCCGTTTGGCGGCAGAAATGGAATCCCTTGAATTAACGGTCCATCAACCATCTCTTCTGAAACTTTTGCTTCTGAAGCTCTTTTACCAAAAGCTTTGTTGGGTAGAGCTTCTGAAAGGTCGAAAGTAACATCGTGTGCCGGGCTTCTTCCTATATTTAGAATAACTATATCAAATA
>JASEHB010000242.1 GCA_030018745.1 Desulfatibacillaceae bacterium
AGTGGGTAATAATAGCTACTGAAAGGGTAAAACGGCCAGAAGATTTTAAAAGTATCACAAGCCGGATTTTTTATCCCGACCTGCTGCCCTGCCTATTCCTGGGCAAACTGAAGGCTGCGGGCGAAATTGGCGGCAAGGAAGGGGTCGAACTGCCTGGCGCAGCGTTTTTCGATAACCTCAAGCGCCCTGTCCATGGGAAAGGCCGGGCGGTAGGGCTTGGCCGTGCGCAGGGAGTCGTAAACATCGGCAAGGGCCACCATCTGGCTTACGGCATGGGGCCTGCCTATGCGGTGGCGGCGGGGATAGCCGCGTTTGCCGCCGAAGTGGATGTGATGCTCAAGGGCGGCAACAACGGCCACAGCCGGAATTTGGGGGTACTGGGTCAGGATTCGCGCACCCTCCTCGCAGTGGATGGCGATTTTGAGCTTTTCGCCGTCTGAAAGGGGCAGGGGCTTGTTCAAAAGGGCATAATCCACAGCAACCTTGCCTATGTCGTGAAAAAGCCCGGCCAGAGCAATGTCTCTTGCCGCATCAACAGGAAGGTTCAGGGAGCGGGCCTGATCCGCGCACAGCAGGGCCACATTTATGGAGTGCTTGAAGCTCAACTCATCGTGGTTTTTAAGGTGATGCAGAATGGAAAAAAGGTCTGAATACCTTATAAAATAATAAACAAAGTTCATAAGGGTTTCGCGGGTGGAGACCCTGTCATCGGTCTTGACCCCGGAGGAAGCCTTCACGGCCTGCTTTGCCCGGTTGAGCAGGCTGGCGTCAATCTGGGTCAGCCTTTCTCCGCACACCTGCCCGCCGGAGGCCTTGAGTGCGGAAAGGTCATCCTGGTTCACTGCCCCCTGGGCAAGCAGGCCCACAATGGCCTGATGGCTCAAGCGCAGCTTTTTTGATGCCTGCCCGCCCTTGACCCGGCCCAAAGCAATGTGGGGAGTGGAGCGGACAACCCTTTTCCCTGTTGGAAGCCCCTCTTCATTTTTGCCCACCATGTGCAGAATGAAACCTTTAAGCTCCTCTGCATCAAGCCCCTTTTTTATGGTTAAAACGCCGACTCCTATGGAATCGAGGAAGCTGCCAAGCTTTACAAACTGCAAGCCAAGGCCGTTTAAGGGCCTGCCGTTTAGCAGAATCTCCTTTTCCATGCACACAAAGGCTATTTCCGGCAAAAAATTGCAGACCTGCTGCACGGCTTTTTCTGCAAGGTCCAAGGCGTGCTGGAACTGGGAATGGTTGGGCGCATAGATAAGGGCGTTGCGCAGCGAGGCCATGAGCAGGCTTGTAAGGCGCGTAACGGCCTCATCAAGGGTGGCGGGCGGCTCATCATCCTTGATAAAACCGCCTTCCCCAATATCCGTATCAGAAGTGAGTATGTCTTCCAGCTTGCTCATGGCTTACCCTTTGGGGCCAATGCCTTCTGCTCAAGCCCTGTGCATATGTTGACAATTGTTATGTCACTGCTTTTAAGGCCCAGATCAATGAACTCGCCTATGTCTGCAATATTATAGCCCTCAAGGGACTTATATATGTCAACCTTCAACTGGGCAAAGTCCTTGGCGGAAAAAAACTTTTTGGATTTCACAAGGGCCAGAAGCTCCGGCAGAGCCTCCTTTGCGCCTATCCATGAAAGGGATTTTAAAGCCTGCTGCTTGCGCTTCAGGTCAAAGTCCCTGTGCAGATGCCGGTTGTCCTTTACAATTTCCAGCAGCCTGCCTGTAACCTGCCTGTCGTTTATGTAGCGGGCAAGGGCTATGGCGGCAAGGGAGAGCTTGCTGTCATCCGAGTTAATGAACCCGGTTATGATTTTGCCTGAATCCTTGTGGCCAAGGGTCATAAGGGTATGCACAGCGGCAAGCTTCAACTCCTGATGCCTTGATGCGGCAAGGGCCTCAACCTGGTCCAAAAGGGAGTGATCCCTTGCCCAGCGCACCACTTTGAGCATACGGACTGCTGCATCCGGGTTTTGGCCTTCCAGGTGCCCCATCACGCTTGCGCGGGCATTTTCATACATCTGCACAACAATATCGGTGAGTATCTTTGCAAGGGCGGGGTCTTCCTGGGCTGCAAGGGCATCCACAACCTTGTAGGCCCTGTCCAGGCAGATTTCCTTTAAAATGGCTGCAAGGTTTTCGCTCTTTTTAAGGCCCTGATCAAGGATGGCCCCGGCAATGCGCTCGATGTTGTCCGGGTTCCAGAACTGCATTCTTGCCTTGTTGCAGAAGCCTGCAAGGGGCGGGCGTTTTTCAACAGCCGCCTTTTCCAGAAGCCCAAGCTGGCCCCACAGGTAGGAAAGAATGTCCCAGAACCCGTTTTTGGCGGCAGTTGTGGAGCAGTCTGCAAGGGTTCTGGCAAGAAGCTCCATTTCAGCCTCGTCCCTTGTGCGCTCCAGAAGATCCAGCAGGGTTGTGCTGTAATGCCAGGCAATGGCGGACCGGCCCAATTCCACGGACACGCTGTCTGCCGTGCGCCCGGCGGAAATGCAGCCTGCCTCGGCATTGGCAAGGGCTTCCAGGCGCCCGGCAAGCCTTTTTCTGTCCTGGCTGCTGCCCTGTTTGCGAAAACCCGCTGTGGCCAGAAAGCTTGTGGCCATCTGGGAAAACTCATGGGTCTTTTCCTCGTCCCAGTTGTTTTCATCAAAATCCGGCATGGCATGGGCAGAATCGAGAAAGGCCAGGGTGTCTATGATTTTAAGGATTTTCGGCTCGATTTTTATCTTCCACTTGTTTATGTCCTCAAGCACGGCAACAAGAATTTTTGCCGGGGCTGTCTGCAAAACAGCGGGTGTTACTCCCTTTGCCCGGCTTGAGAACAAAAAATCGCCCGAAAGAAGCCTTGAGCGCAAATCCGCATCCAGGCTCTCAACAAGCTCAACAAAATCCGCCCGGACCTGGTTGTCCCCCAGGACAGCCAGATTGCCGTTATCCTGGCCGGAGCTTTGAAGGTGGGCTGCCACGGCCTTGTCATAGGAGAGGTCGTGGCCAGTGCTTTTTTCCAGCTTGTTCAAGAAATCGGCAAGAAGCTCCGGGTCAACATTTGTCAGCTCTATGCCGTCCTCGTCCTCGGTAAGGGCCTCACCAGCGCCTTTTTCCAGCAGCCTTTTGATGTGGCTCTGCCACGAGGCCCCGCTGCTTCCCTGCTCCTCAAGCTGGCGGTCAAGGTCTATTTCATCAATGGGTTCAAAGGTGAACTTTCGCTCGTCAAGAAGCTCCACCTTTATAAAGGCAACGCTGTTTCTGGCAAGGGCCGCGTCAAGGGCCTCGCCTTTGATGGCGCAGGTGGAATCCCCGGAAAGTATGCGGTTGAAAAGGTAAAGGTTGTCTGAATCAAGGCCCTTTTCCAGAACCAGGGAATAAACCGAGCGGTCATGCAGAACGCTTGCGTATTCCCGGAAGATGGGATTCCTGCCGGAAAGCTCCACGCCGCCCACAATGATGCTGTCGCGGGTAAGGGCAAGGCAAAGCTCACCCGAATAGGCAAAGTGCTTTTCAAAAAAGCCTAAAGCCCTGGCAAGGGAGGCCTCCATCTGGGGATGGCCCCTGGGATAGAGGGCCGTGTTCTTGCGGACGATGTTTAGCTGGGTGATTATCTCGCCCACAAGCCGGATGTCTAAACCCTGCTCTGCTTCAGGCCTTTCCGGCGCTTTTTCGGAATTGTCGGACATTCGTTTTTTGCTGGCGCAAGAGTTTTAAGGCGTTGGAAAATCGGCAAATCCCCATCCCGAACTTAAAAAATTATAGCATTAACACCGATAAACTGCCACAGTTTTTTGCAACAGGCTCCTAAAATCCGCCCCTTGTTTTCCGGCATAAAAAGCAAAAGGCCTGCTTTTATGACGAGGGAGAAGCAGGCCTGAAAAAGAGCGCGCCGATTCCGCCCATGCCCATAAGGGCGCCGGTTGTGGCAATTCCGGCCCTGAAGCAGCCCACTTCTGCAAATGCGCCTATCATCGCGGGAATTGCCCCGGCCCCCATCACAAAGCCAAGGGGGATGACAAGGCTTATGGCCACATTTCTCATTTGCGGGCTTACCATGCCCGAAAGGGTGGCAAAGGCAGCCGGAAAAAAGCAGACCGCCAGAACCGGCTGCACAAAGACGGCAGCCACAAGCCAGGGGCCTGTTGCAAGGGCCATGAAAAGGGTGAAGATGCCAGACGACAAAAGCGCGGTTGACATGGTTTTGCGGGGGCCGAAACGATCTGTTGCCCAGCCTGCCACAAATGCCATGACAAGGGTTGAAGCCCGCGATGCGGAAAGAACAAACCCGGCTTTTGCAGTATCCATGCCCCCTGTTTCCACAAGAAAAAGCACCATCATGCTGTAAAGCCCGGCAGTGGAAGCCACCCCGCAGGAAAAAAGCGCGGCCATGCGCCACAGATCCCGGTTTTTTATCGCCAGGGCCAAGGACGCCCTGCTGGGAGGCGTTCCTGCAAAATGCCCGCCCCTGCCAAAAAAATAAAAGGCAAGGCAAAGGGCAAGGGAGGCCGCGCCCCAGGCAAAAAAGGTCTCGCGCCAGGAGATGAGGTGTGCAAGAAGGCCAAAAATAAGGGGCACGGTGATAAAGGCCAGGTTGGGGGCCACTTCGTGAATGCCCAGCGCCTTGCCCCAGCTTTCCTTTTTTACCATGCTCGTTATGGAGGCAATGCCCGAAGGCAGGTACAGGCCGCTGGCCAGCCCTATGACAAGCGATGCGGCCCTCATGGCAAAAAGGCTTTGGGCTGCTGCAAGGCCCCAAAGGGCCAGGCCCACCAGAAATGCGGAAAGGGTTATTGTGCGCCGATGGGT
>JASEHB010000243.1 GCA_030018745.1 Desulfatibacillaceae bacterium
TGGGTACATGACTGACCTTCGAGGCGCAGTGCAACGCCGCTATCGTTTCCCTGGGGCCGCCCCAGGCTTTAAGCTGCCGGGGCTGTCAGTGGCACCCGGGGAAGACCCAATCCTGGATTTACTCTGCATTTTTGCTTCGTTTGAACAAAGCTTGACTCATGCCAGGCAATGAATGTAAAATAAAATCACAGCAAAAGGTTGGGATAGAAATATTCCGGCCCGTGATGATGCAGGACATTATGGCTTAAATGAACCCGCGCGAAAAAAGGGCATTGTTGCCCCATCCCATCGCCTTGGTGCGCGCGGAACCACCCACCCTGCAGGGGTGTTTATGGGAGCTCCGCATTCGGACTTTCTCCTTTCCCCTGCGTTGTCAGCAAGATGGATTTCCAGCCAACCGGAATACACAACAATCTTGGAAAAAATACACGGTTCACCTTATAGCCTATCCTCAATTTTGAGTTTATCATGATACGATATTGTGTAGCTTCTGGCTGGCTACTGGCGTTGACGATGGCAAAAAAAGAGAGGACATAACATCCTTTTCGTTTCCAATTGAATTCTGGAGTTATTTTCCGATTCAGCCACCAGACGGCTGCCGGATTATTCTTGATAAATTGCCCGGCTTTGTTGGGTGTTTATTCGTGCATAATACATTCGGCCATAACCGGAGACGGATTTACAGGAGGCTTGCGGCTCAATCTTATTCGTACCGGGGATGGCTCAAATTTTCAGCAGGGGGGATATAATTATGACAACCAGGTCTTTCGCATCTTTCATATCAGTGATTGTAATACTGTTCTTCTCTGGTTGCACCCGCAGGCCGGGATACCAATCCATAGGAGGGTGGGATCATATGATGGGTTACGGAGGTTATGGAGGAATGCTTATGTGGCTGATACTGATAATTTTTGCCGGCGTCATCATCTATTTTGTTGTTAGTCAAAGCAAAAGAACAGATAACTCGATAGATTCCAGAGGGGAAAGCCCTTCTGAAATTTTGAAGAAACGGTACGCCAAGGGTGAAATATCAAAAGAAGAATTTGACAGGATTAAAAGTGAAATTGAAAAATAGACCGATCATCTGGTTTTTAAACCCGGAGAGAAGAGAATGAGAAGTGGTGGCGTATTATTACAACAAGACGATTGAAGGCAATTGGGCTATGTGTTTTCTGGCTATGCCCGGCCTTAATAAGGATAAGAGATCGTTGGGTGAACCTTGCGCTTAAAGCGCAAGAACCACCCAACCTACCGGGCTTTTCGGGATTTGGTGGCCCAACAATGCCAAGCGCCGGGCGGCAAGGGCGTTAAGGCAAAAAGGAAAACGGATTGTTGTTGGGCTACAAAAATCCTGAAAAAGATTTTTGCCTTCCAACGGCTTTAATTTGCCGGATTTTCTAGCCCAACCTACGCCTGGGGTTCATCCACCGGCCCGATTTAGATTTCATCCACAGGGCCGGTTTGCTGACTGTCCTGCTGAACTTCCTGCCCGCTGTCCTGTGGAATGCCCTGGCCGTCATCCTGGGGAACAACCGGGGGGCTGTCCTGGCCGCTATCCTGTGGGCTGTCCTGGCCGTCATCCTGCTGAATCTCCTGGCCGCTGTCCTGGCCGCTATCCTGTGGAACAACCGGGGGGCTGTCCTGGCCGTCATCCTGGGGAACAACCGGGGGGCTGCCCTGTTCGCTTTTCCGGGGAATAACCGGGGCGGTGCCCAACTGGTTTTCCTGCGGCCTGGAAACCGGCCCGATTGACGGTTGGGGCACAGGGCTGGGCGCAGGCCTGGAAACCGGCCCGATTGATGGCTCGCTTATCTGGGGAATGCGGATGCTGGCTCCGGGCGGGCCTTCAATGAGCTGCTGGATTGTGGGGAAGGTTTCCTGCTGGCGGCGGCGGCGCTCCTGCACACGGGCGTTCAACTGGCTCATGGCGCTTTCCAGGTCCTTGTCCATGACCGCAATGTCTTCCATGCACACGATTATTCTTTTAAGCTCCGGAAAGCGCGATGCAGTTAGCGAGCGCAGATAAACCGGCTGCACATAAAGAATCTGGTTGTCAATGGGCAGGATTATCATCCTTCCAAGAAGCACCTCGGACCCGGTTTGGTCCCACAGCGTGAACTGCTCGGCGATTTGGGTGTCAATATCCACAACCGTGCCGATTTGGGACGGCCCGTAAACCTGCTGGCCTTCCGGCATTATGTAAACCACGATCTTGCCGTAATTTTCCCCATCGCTGCGGCCTATGGCAAGCGCCCGCAGGTTGTCCCGGTTTATGGGGTTGAAGGGCAGCAGCAGGAAAAACTCCCGCTTGCCCGGCTCCAGCAGATCCAGGGTAAGGTAGTAGGGCTTCATCACGATCTGCTCTTTACCGTGGTAAGCCTTGCTAAACTCCCATAGATCCTGCTCCTGGTAAAAGACTTCCGGGTCTGCCTGATGGTATTTGCGGTAGATGGACATCTGAATGTCGAAAATGTCCTGGGGATAGCGCAGATGCCTTCTCAAGGTTGCGGGAAGCTCATCCATGCCCCGGAAAAGGCCCGGATACATCCGTGCGTATGCCCTGGCAATGGGGTCGGATGGGTCTGCAATAAAGAAGCGGACCTGGCCCTCGTAGGCATCCACAACAATTTTAACGGAATTGCGGATGGTGTTGAAACCCTTCTCGCAGTAGGCTGCATAGGGATACCAGGGGCTTGTTGTGTAGGCGTCAATGATCCAGTAAAGCCTGTCCTTTGCGGCAACTATGTAAGGGTCATTATCCAGCATGAGAAAGGGCGCGATGTGGCGAACCCGCTCCTGAATGTTTCTGCGGAAAAGCAGGCGGGTTCTTTTGGTGGTTTTGGTGGTGAAGAAGATGTTGCGGTCTTTGAAATAAAGGGCGCAAAGAAACTTGCGCCACAGATTGGAAAGGGCTATTCCGCCCATGCCCTCGTAATGGAACAGGGTTTCCTTCATTTCAGCGGTAAGGTCCATCTCGCCTGTTTCGTTTGGAACAAGCACATAGGGAACATCCGTGCCCGTGTAGTAAATCCGGTTCTGCTTGGGCACAAGGCCGTACTGGGAGACGGGCGGAACGCCCTCTATAAAAAAGGTGAGGCCCTGATCCCCGCCCTGGGCGGCGGGTGTCATAACCACGCCGTTGCCGTGGGTGTAGCGCAGGTGCTTGTTTATCCAGTTCTGGGCATGGGCTGGCAGGTTGTCTATGTAAAGCTCCCTTGCGGCCAGATAAACCTGCTGGTACTCCCCGCTCACCGTGTAGCGGCCCACATCAACAGAGGCAAAGCGGTAGTAGGGCTTCAGCCCCTGAATCTGGTAGTAAACATCCTTCAGCATCTCCCTGTCCCACAAGGGAACGCTTTTAAGGTTAAGGCCGATCTCATCCAGATCCATTGCCCTTGCCCGGCTGGGAATCCGGTAGTATTGCCTCTCCACCGCATCAAGGCCATAAGCGTTCAAGGTGGCCCGGATGGAGTTTTCCATGTAGGGCCGCTCGCGGGTTATTTCATTTGGCTTTACAATGTAGGTATCCACCATGTTGGTGATAAAGGGCGCGTGCCTTGCGCCTATGGACAGAAAGATAATAACCGCAAAAACAACAGGGATTTTTGCCCCGCGCCTTTTGTGGATGTAATAGACCAGTGAAAAGGCAAGCCCGGCTGTGGCAAAAACCGCAACCCACAAAAGAGGCACAATGACTATCATTTCCACATAGCCAGGCCCGGAAAAAAGCGGCGCATGGGCACCGGTGAAAAGCAGGGCATGGCGGTCCAAAATAAAGCCCCAGGCAACCACGCCAAAAAACAGAAGCACAAGAACAGAAAGATGCCCCCTTGCCCCGGCGGGAAGCCTTTTTGCCTGGGCCGCAAGCGAGCGTTTTTCGGCCCAGTACAAAAGCGCGGTTGCAGCCAGAAGAACGCCTATGGAGATTAAAAGCCGCTTTTCAAGAAGCGTGTAAATGGGAAAGGCGAAAAGGTAATAGCTGACATCCTTGCCAAAGACCACGCTGTCCACATCTGAAGCACGGCCAAAGGCAAAGAGCAGGGCATCTTCCCAGCGGGAAAAAAGGGGCTGGCTTATGATTATGGCCAGAATGAGCGAAAGGGGGGTGTAAAGCCCCATGGAAACCCGCCGGAACTGGCGGACAATGCTTTTGTAGGCGCTTTTTGATTCCGCCTTGTCCTTTGCCGCATCTTCAGGCGCCTTAATCCCCAAAAAGCGGGCTGCCACAAAAAAGTTTACAAAGAACAAAAGGAAGAAAAACAGGACAGCCACAACAAAGACCAGATACTTGTAAAAAAGCTGGAGCAAAAAGAATCCCCGCAGCTCCAGGGAGGAAAACCACCAGAAGTCTATGAAATAGTCGAGGAAAAAGAGCGTGAGTGCGGCATACAAGGCTCCAAGCAGGGACAGGGCAACCACCAGGCCTATAAGCCAGCCTTTCCATCGGACCATTTTTATTGACTCCGTTTCAAATGAGGTTTGCCCAAAAAAAATGCAGGGCTTTTATGCCGGACAGGCTGGTTCATAACAGGATTTGCGCAAAAAATCGAGCCTTTGATGCAGCAGCAGATATGAAAAAGGTTGTATTCCCCAGAATCTCTTTCCAGATGAGGCACCAGGCCATCATGCCCTGCCGTCTTTGCATTAGGGAAAAACAAAATGACAATTATAGTTCTTTTTGGCCAATCTGCTTTTTTCGTGCTTTTCGTGGTTCAAACAGCCGTTTTTTGCCCTTTGCCGGGGCATAAAGGCCCTTTAGGGCAGGACCTTTATGAATGAAAA
>JASEHB010000244.1 GCA_030018745.1 Desulfatibacillaceae bacterium
AAAAAAGCCTCCTCCCCCACAAATTGGTTTTTCAGGTTTTCAATTTCAACCATTTTTCTTTTGGAAAGAGGCCATGCTCATAACCCTGCTCACGGATTTCGGCCTGACAGATGAATTTGCGGGGGTGATGAAGGGTGTTATTCTCGGCATCTGCCCCCAGGCAAGGGTGGTTGACCTGTCGCACGGCATTGAGCCGGGCGGGATTTATCAGGCCGGGCTGATGCTGGCCGCATCCTACCCCTATTTTCCCCTGGGTACGGTCCACTGCGCGGTGGTGGATTCCGGTGTTGGCTCAAAGCGTAAAATAATTGCCGCAAGCCACGGGGGGCATTTTTTTGTGGCCCCGGATAACGGGCTTCTTGCCCTTGCCCTGGCTGACAATCCGCCTCAATCGGCTGTTATTGTTGAGAACTCGGCCTATTTTTTGAACCCTGTGAGCGCGACATTCCACGGCAGGGACATTTTTGCGCCTGTTGCCGCCTACCTTGCCAAGGGGGTTGCGTTAAAGGATCTTGGCCCGGCCATTGACTGGCAAGAGGTGATGAGCCTGCCTTTTTCCCGCGCAAGTGTTGAGAAGGGCAAGATAATCGGCAGCATTGTTGCGGCAGACCGCTTCGGCAATCTTATCAGCAATGTCAGCGCAAAGGACCTCCGCAGCCTTGTGGAGCACACAAGGGCCACAAATCTGGAGTTTAATCTGTCCGGCAAAACCATTTTTGGCCTTTCCCGCTGTTACTCGGATGCCGCCCACCAAAGCCCTGTGGCAGTCATCGGCAGCCGCGGATACCTGGAAATCGCCGTCCGCAACGGCTCTGCCCAAAAGTTTTTTGGCGCAAAACCAGGCGCGGAAATTTGGGCAATGCCAGGCAGGCCAAAAAAATAAGGGCCGACAGGCTGCTACTGTTTTACGGGCAGAACAATGCGGAAGGTGGCGCCCTGACCGGGCTGGGATTCCACCTCAATGGTTCCGTTTAAGCTGGCAACCATGTTGCGGGCCAGAAAAAGGCCAAGCCCCGTGCCCTGGCGGCCCTTGGACGAAAAAAAGAGGGTGAAGAGCTTTTCGCGGGTGGAGGCATCCATTCCAGGGCCGTTGTCGGAAACGGCAAAAACAATGCTGCTGTTTCGCGGATAAACGGCAAAGGTGACCTGGCAGGCGTGCTCTTTGCGCCGGGCTGCAATGCAGGCATCAACAGCATTGTGCAGAATGTTGACCAGGGCGGAATGGAGCATGGTGCTGTCTGTGACAAGGCTTTTGGGGGCATTGTCAAAGTCTGTTTTAAGCGTTATGCCCTGGGCCTGGCAGCGAAGCTCCACAGCAGCAGCGGCATCCCTGCAAAAGGCCTCTGTTTCAAGCGGCTCCATCTGGGGTTCGCGCTTTTTGGCGTGGAAGAGGATGTCCAGCACCATTTCCTTTATGCGGGCCACGCTTGTGCTCAAAATTGTCATGGCATCCCGCACCTGCTTTTCATCCTTGTCCGTTATTCCCTCCTCCATTAGGTAGATGCCTGCATCCAGGCGCGTCAGCAGCCCCTTTATGCCATGCGAAACCGAGCCGACAAAAAGGCCCAGCGTTGCAAGGTGATCCTGCAAGCGGCGTATGGTTGTTATGTCTGTTGACATTTCCATGACCATTTCCACATTGCCGTCTGCGTCCCTCAAGGGGGCGGTCCACACCAGCACATTGTATTCCTCCCCTGTTTTGGAGCGGACAACGGTTTCGCTCGAATGGCTTTTTTCGTCTGCAAAGGTTCGGGCAACAGGGCAGTCCGTGCAAGGCCCCATGCGATCCTTGTAAACCTCGTAGCAAAAGGCTCCCGGCGCAAAGTCAAAATGCTCCTTGAAAAGGGCATTGGCATCCACCATGCGCAGGGACTTGTCCTGAACGCTTATAAAACAGGGAACCTTGTCAAAAAGTTCTCGGTAGCGCGCCCTTGCTGTGGCAAGCTCCATCTGCAGGCGCTTTATTTCCGAGACATCGGCGGCAATCTCCACAACCAGGCTTACTGCGCCGTTGGCCGCTTTTATGGGGGCCGTGTAAACCGTTGCGGGCATTTTTTCGCCCGAAGGGTAAACAAGGGTGCGCTGCTGCCTCAAACCTGACCTGGAGTCAACCGTGGCAAGGGCCGGGCAGTTTTCCGGCCCGGCATTTTCGTAAGCATCCCAACTGTTTGCGCCCTCTGCAATGCCAAGCTTTTCGCGCATGGGGGTATTCACGGCCATTATTTTGCCGTGGGCATTGTGAACGCTAATAAAGCAGGGCATTTCGTGAAAATACTTCATGCCCCCTTCAAGGCTTCCGGAAAGGCCGTTGACCGCGCTTATAAGCCCTTCAACAGCCTGACCCACAGCAGCCAGGCGCTCGGCCTCCACAAGCTGTTGGGATTTTTCCTCCACAAGGTTTTCAAGGTTCTTTGTATAGGCGTCAATCTGCTCCCTGTGGGAGATTCGCTCCTCTGCACGGGCAAGGGCTATTTCCAAAACAGCGTTGTTTATGGGCTTGGTAATAAAGTCAATGGCGTCAAGCTGTATGCTTTTTATGGCCAGATCCATGTCGCCGTGGCCGGTTATCATTATGACTTCCACAAGGGGGTGTGCGCTTTTAATGCGGGAGAGGACCTCAATGCCGTCCATGCCGGGCAGCTTTATGTCCAGAAGAACAATGTGGGGGGGATTTTCCCGGCAGGCGGCAAGGGCGGCTTCCCCGTCATTGGCGGTGCTTACCTCATAGCCCATGTCCGCAAGGATCATGCCCAGCACCTTGCGGATGCCAGGCTCGTCATCCACCAGAAGTATGGATCTTTTTTGGGGAAGGTATTCTATGGCCGGATTTGCCACGGCCCGCCCTCTTAAAAAATTTGGGGGAAAAAGCCTTTGCCTGAAGGCCCATCAGGAAGCAAGCCAGTTTATTTTCATACCTTATTGGTCTTGTTTTTTGCAAGGGGTGGCAGATGCTTTTTTTTGGCGCGGCGATTCAGACGATGCCTTTTTGTTGGGCATAGCCGCCCTGTTCCTGATAACAGCAGGCCCCTTTTATGGCCCTGCGGTGTAGAAAACCAGCTCCCACAGGCTGCTTTGGGTGTCATGGCGGATGATGTAAACCCCGCTTTTGGCCTTTAGCTTGAAATAGCGGTGAGCAGGGGCAATCCATTGGTCAAGAATTTCCTCCACAACAATTGTGCTATCCCCGAATACAAAACTTTGGGGGGTCTGCTCGCCCCTGTGGCCCGCATAACAGCAGACATCAATTTCAAAAGGCCTTTTCATGGCATAAAGCTCTCTTGCTGCCAATGGTTTTGGGGCGATTTGCCGTGTTGGGCGTCAGCGCCTTTTTTTATGGTATCATAATTTTTTTTCTGCTGGCAGAGAACAGGCTTTGCCATGTCCTTAATCTTTTGTCCTTGACCGGAGGCTTCTTTCCATATAGGGAAAGCCCCACGGATTTTTTCCGCCCTATTTTTGGGGGCGACCAAAGAACCCGGCCCTGCAAAGCTTTGGTGCTGAACAGGCCGCTTTCAAAGAGGAAACTGACATGGATTACGGAAGGATTTTTAATTTCAATGCAGGCCCGGCAGCATTGCCCCAGCCTGTTCTGGAGCGCATCCGGAACGAGTTTTTGAACTTTAAGGGTTCAGGAATGTCCATTCTGGAGGTGAGCCACCGCTCCAAGTGGTTCGATGAAGTTATTGAGCAGGCAAAGGCTTCCATCAAAAGGCTTCTTGGTGTGCCCGACAATTTTACCATCCTTTTTCTCCAGGGCGGCGCCAGTATGCAGTTTTGCATGGTACCCATGAATCTGCTGCCCGCAGATGGCTCTGCCGACTATGTGAACACGGGCACCTGGTCCACCAAGGCCATCAAGGAAGCCAAAATTCTGGGCAGGCAGGTGAAGGTCATCGCCAGCTCCGAGGACCGCAACTTCTGCTACATACCCAAAAATATTCCGGTGAACAGCGATGCGGCCTTCGTGCACCTCACCTCCAACAACACCATCAAGGGAACCCAATGGGCCAAGTTTCCAGATGCGGGCGCTGTTCCAATCATATCGGACATGAGCAGCGACATCTTGAGCCGCCCTGTTCCTGTGGAGCGCTTCGGCCTTATTTATGCAGGCGCGCAGAAGAACCTTGGGCCTGCGGGCGTTACCCTGGTCATAATCCGCAACGATATGCTTGAAAGGGTGCCTGCCTCCCTGCCTTCAATGCTCAAGTACACCACCTTTTCCGAGTCCAATTCCATGTACAACACGCCGCCCTGCTTTGCCATCTACACCGTGGCCAAGGTGTGCCAGTGGCTTGAGGAAGATATCGGCGGCCTGGCCAAAATGGAGGAGATAAACAGGAAAAAGGCGGATCTTCTTTACAGCTTTTTTGACAGCAGCAGCTTTTACAAGGGCACGGCGGATGCTGACAGCCGCTCCCTTATGAATGTCACCTTCCGCCTTCCTTCCGAAGATTTGGAAAAGGAATTTGTGGCCCAGGCAACCAAGGCAGGCCTTGGAGGGCTGAAGGGCCACCGCAGCGTTGGCGGATGCCGGGCCTCCATTTACAACCCCACAGGCATTGAAGGGGTGCAGGCCCTTGTTGACTTTATGAAGGAATTTGAAAAAAAGGCTTAAGAAGCGGCATTTTGGTTGGCCATTCATCTTGACAGAGCCTTTTGTTGGGTCTACAAAGATGCCTGCCAATAGCAAACCAAAGCTTGGTGCACAGGCATTGAAAAGCAGCAAGTCGGGGCGTAGCGCAGCCTGGTAGCGCACTTGCATGGGGA
>JASEHB010000245.1 GCA_030018745.1 Desulfatibacillaceae bacterium
TACAGGGCGGCCTTAACAATTGAGGCTTGACAGTCTTTTTTGCCGCCTTGCCTTTTTCGTGTGCTTCGTGCTTTTCGTGGTTAAATATGCTGTTTCCCCTTGCGCTCTGCCGGGCCGGGTCAATTCATTCAAACCTTTTCACAAAGTTGTACATTGCCCAGCCGCCGGAGAGGTTTTTGCTGTCAAACCCGTTTTCGTTCAACAGGCGGTTGGCAAAGTAGGAGCGCTGGCCCATGTGGCAGTAAACCCATATCTGCCTGTCCCTTGGAAGGGCATCAAGGTTTTTGCGCAAGTCGTGCAGGGGAATATGCAGGGCATTTGGAACAGCGCCGCGCCTCACCTCGGAAGGCTCGCGCACATCCAGAATAAGGGCGTCTGTGTGGTCAAGGTTTTCCCAGTGGGCAACAGGCATTAGGTTATCCAGCACATTTGAGGCCACCATTGCCGCCACATTGACAGGGTCTTTGGCTGCCCCATACTGGGGGGCATAGCAAAGCTCGGCCTGGGCAAGCTCATGCACTGTTGCCCCGGCCTTCATTGCTGTTGCAACAATGTCCACCCTTTTTTCAACACCCTGGCGGCCCACAGCCTGCACGCCAAGAATTTTTCCGCTTTTCTTTTCAAAAATAAGCTTCAGCACAAGGGTTTGCGCGCCGGGATAATAGCCGGAATGATGCCCAGCCTGGGCGTAGATTTTTTCGTACTCTATTGCCACACCCTGCTTTGCCGCACGGGCAAGGCTTTTTTCGCTTTCCCCTGCTCCGGCAAGGGTAAGGCCAAAAACCCCGCAAACAAAGGTGCCAAGCAGGCTTTCAAATTCAGGGGTTTTGGGGTGAGAGCCAAGAAGGATATCCGCCACCATGCGGCCCTGGCGGTTGGCAGGCCCTGCAAGGGGGATGAGCGCAGGCAGGCCTGTTACAAGGCTTGTTTTTTCAACAGCATCTCCCACTGCAAAAATGGCCGGGTCGCTTGTCTGCATCCGGCGGTTTACGGCAATTCCCCCCAGGGGGCCTATGGCAAGGCCCGCATTTTGGGCCAGGTCAATTTCCGGCTTCACGCCCAATGCCAGCGCCACCATGTCTGCGGCAATCTTTTGCCCGCTGCCAAGCATAACCTCAAGGGCGCCATTGGTTTTGTCAAAGCCAACAACCTTTTGGCCGGTGATTATGTCAACCCTGTTTGCGGCAAGCTCATCAAGTAAAAGGGCTGTCATTTCCGGGTCCATGTTGGGCATGAGCTGGCGCTCCATTTCAACAACCGTAACCTTTATGCCCCTTTTAACAAGGTTTTCGGTTATCTCCATGCCAATAAAGCCCCCGCCCGCAACAACCGCCTTTTTCACCTTGCGCTTTTCCATCCACTCCATCATGGCATTGGAATTTGGGATGTTGCGCAGGGCAAAAAGGCCTTCCATGTCTGAACCCGGCACTTCCAAATGCCTTGGTTCCGCGCCCGGGGCAAGCACCAGAAAGTCGTATTCCTCCCAGCTTGTGCTGTTGTCAGCAAGATTTTTTGCCAGCACGGCCTTTTTTTGCGGTCAATTTCAATGACTTCCCGGCCAACGCGCACGGCAATGGCAAAGCGCTCCCAAAAAAAATCCGGGTCAGCCAAAAGCAGATCATCCTGCTTTTTGATTACCCCGCCCACAAAGTAGGGCAGGCCGCAGTTGGCAAAGGAAACAAAAGGCCCGCGCTCGAAAAGCACTATATTTGCCTTTTCGGAAAGCCGCCGCGCCCTTGCAGCGCAGGATGCCCCCCCTGCAACACCGCCGACAATGACTATTTTAGGGCTGCCCAACATGGTGATTTTCCCTTTTATGAGGGTTCTAAAATTGTTGTTTGCTTTCAGGATTGTTGCAGCAACCCTTTATGCAGGGAGGATATAAAAAAGCATTTTTAACCACGAAAAGCACGAACCACACGAAAAAAGAGGCACAAACAGCCTGCCAGCCAACGGGCTTATGGTATTGCAGCTCATGGTGGAATACATGATAAAACAGCCTGTCTCTGATAGCTATCTGTGGGTGTCAGGCCCACAATGCCAAAGCCGTTGCCTTCACCCGCACGCCTTGCAGGACAGCGAACATCTATTCCCGCGGATTTGGCGTCAATGACTTTGACGGGCAAGGTTGGTTTGTTAACGCTGGATGCGGCTTTTTTTCGTGCCTTTCGTGTTTTTCGTGGCTTGTTTTTTTGCGTTTTTTATGCAGCCGAAAGGTCAACCGCCCTCTGGTGATAATCCAGGCAGAGCTTGCGCACCTTGGCAAGCTGCGGGGCGACTTGGCCAAAATCGGGTTTTTCCTTTTCCGAAACCGCTTTGAGCGCCAGGGCAAGATTCGTCCATGCCTCTGCAAGAGCGCGCATCCGCTGGTTAAGGCCCAGGGCGCGGATTTGGGGAATCAGCCTTGAGGCCTCATCCAAAAAATCTGCATACATGAGCCGGAACCCGCCGCCGCCCGTGCCGCGCCTTTCAATAACCTGGTAAGCAAAGCGGCTCACCCATTTCCAGTCATCAAAATCCTTCCACAGGGATAGCTCGTCAAGCCAGCGGTCCAGGGCCTTTATTCCTGCAAAATCAAAAGGCGGCTCAAGAATTTGGCAAGACTGGTCAACAATGGCCCTGGCAATGACAGCAGGCAGGTTTTCCGGCGCGTTAAGGGAAGAGGGCGCAAACTGGTTTCCCTGCATGGGGAAGAAGGGATTTTTGGAGTAGCGCGCCCTTTTCATTGCAGAGAAGGGCACCTCCACAAGGGCTGTCCTTGCGGTGTCCGAAACAAAAAAAAGCTCTTTTTGACTGTCAAAACCCCAGACAACAATCACATGGCCCGGAAAATGGGTGCTGGAATTGTAATAGGGCAGATAATAGATGTCCGTGCGCAAAAGCGCGGGCCTGCCAGAGCTTATGGCCTCAATCAGGGCATTGTGGGCGTCATCGGGGTTTGGAAAGGTTTCCCATGCAAAGCCTGCCCCCATGCGGCAGAAAAACTGATGCTCAATGTCCTGGGAGCGCACATGAATCATGCGGCTTGCGCCCTGGCCCTCAAAGCCTAAATACCAGAGGCCAAGGCCCATGCCTATTCCAAAACAAAGGGCCTCGGACCAGTCAATGCCGTGGTGGTTCACCAGGTCCGCCATGCCGCTGCTGGCGCAGTGGCGGCCCGGAGTGTGGCTTGGCGCAATAATCATATTTTTGCCTGCCTTGCTTATTTTAATGTTTGAAGCTCCTTTGGCCCGTAAAGACCATTGTTGCCCCGGCCTTGTTAACAGCGTCAATTACAAGGTGGTCGTTCAATGCACCGCCGGGCTGGATAACCGAGGTCACACCCTGGTCCAGGCCCACAAGCACGCCGTCCGGAAAGGGGAAAAAGGCGTCACTCACCATTGCGCTGCCGGGCAGGCCGCCCTTTTCCCTGTTCACCCTGTCAACAATGGCGGCAAGCTTTTCCTTATCCTTCATGTCATTTGCCGGGGTGCAGTATTGCTCCCAGCAGTAGCGGTCAACAAGCTTGCGATAGGCCTTGTCAACAGCTATCTGGGCCACGCCAACGCGGTCCTGCTCGCCTGTGCCTATGCCTACTGTGGTTTCATCCTTTACATATATGACAGAGTTTGAGGTTATGCAAGACTCCACCAGCCAGCCGAAAAGCAGGTCCCTGTACTGGGCTTCTGTGGGCTGGCGCTCTACAGAAAAGGTTTTGCCTTCAAAAACAGCACTTGCAGGCAGCAGATCCTCCTTTTTGAGGGTCTGGGGCACAAAGGACCACTGAACAATTATACCCCCATCCATGAGGGACTTGAAATCAACCACCCGCTCGCCCACAAATTCGCTCAAGCGGGCCATGTCCTTTATGCCTATAACCCGCAGGTTCTTGCGGCGGGCAAGAATATCAAGGGCGCCTTCCTCGTATTGTGGGGCCACCACCACTTCGGCATACTGCTCTGCTATGGCCTGGGCGGTTGCCTTGTCCACCGGGCGGTTTAAGGCGATGCAGCCCCCAAAGGCGGCAACCCTGTCTGCCATATAGGCCTTGAGGTAGGCTTCTTCCAGCGTATTGGCCCGCGCAACGCCGCAGGGGTTGTTGTGCTTCACAATGACCGCGGTGGGCCTGTCCTTGAAATAGCGCAGTATGTTAAGGGCATTGTCCGCATCTGTAAGGTTGGTCTTGCCAGGGTGCTTGCCCGACTGCAAGAGCGCAATATCGGAAACCAGAAAGCGGCCCGGCAGAATGGTTTTGGCCTGGCCGAGAACCAGGTTGCCGTTGACAAGCCTGTAAAGGGCGGCCTCCTGGCCAGGGTTTTCTCCGTAGCGCAGGCCCTTTATCTGGCCTTCTATGTCCCAGCCCACCTTCTGGTAAAACAGGGTCTGGCGGCCTTTTTCATCAACAAAGCTTATTTCCATCTGTGGCGGAAAATTGTCTCCGGCAATGGTGCGGTACATCTTTTTAAGGTCCTGGCTCATGGTGCTTTTTTACCTTTCTGTTTGAAATTTTCCGGCAAAACCTGTGCAATATTCTTGAGGTAAGAAAAACCTTTATGGGGCAGTTCTGTCAAGAGAATTGGGAAAGAGTAGGGGCCGCCACTTTTGAAAAGAAGTTATTTGTCAGGTTTTTTCTTAAAGAGGCATTAAACCCATCATGCTCGCACAGGCTTTGCATCCGCAACAAAATGATGATTCCAATGCTTTTCCAAGTTGCTTTTTTTTCGTGCTTTTCGTGTTTTTCGTGGTTCAAATAGCCGTTTTTTTGCCCTTTGCCAGGATACAAAGGC
>JASEHB010000246.1 GCA_030018745.1 Desulfatibacillaceae bacterium
AAATTTTAACAGGTGCGGACAATGATCGAGGATTTGAACATCTACTGGAAAAAGGTGGTTGACACCATTCAGGATGGCATAATGATAGTGGATTCCGGCGGGACCATTGTTTCGGTGAACCGGGGCATGGAGCGCATAACAGGCTTTTCCCGCGATGAGCTTCTGGGCCACTCCTGCGCCATGCTTCACTGCGATATTTTTGACTATGCCCGCGCCCACAAGGGTAACCGCTACTGCGTTCTTTTTCGCAATGGCTCGCTGGACGAGCGCAAATGCACCCTGCGCCGCAAGAGCGGGCGGCGCATTCATGTTCTTAAAAACGCCTCCCTGCTCTACGATGCTCAAGGCCATGCCATAGGTGCTGTGGAGACTGTTACCGATATTACCGAACTCATTGAAAAGGATCACCAGATAGAGGTGTTCCGCCGCGAGCTTCAGTCGCGGGATGGTTTTCACGGCATAATGGGTCAATCAGCGGTAATGCTCCAGATGTATGACCACATGACAAATGCCGCCCAGTCGGACGCACCTGTCATAATTCTTGGCGAAAGCGGCACGGGCAAGGAGCTTGTGGCCCAGGTGATTCATGAGCTTGGGCCCCGCAAAACCAAGCCCTTTGTTAAGTTCAACTGCGCGGCCTTGAATGAAACTCTTTTGGAAAGCGAGCTTTTCGGCCATGTGAAAGGCGCATACACAGGGGCCTACCGCAACCGCATAGGCCGCTTTGAGGCAGCAAAGCAGGGGGATATTTTTCTGGATGAAATAGGGGATCTGCCTCTGTCCACCCAGGTGAAGCTTCTGCGGGTTTTAGAGGAGCGGGTTGTTGAAAGGGTTGGTGACAACCAGCCCGTGCCGGTTGATGTTCGCATTATCTCCGCCACAAACAAGGATCTGGAGGCCCTTGTGAAGCAGGGTCTTTTTAGGGAGGATTTCTATTACCGGATAAATGTCATTCCAATTCTCGTTCCTCCTTTAAGAAAAAGGGCTTCAGACATTCCCATTCTTGCCCAGGCATTTTTCCGGCAGATATCCTTAAAGAGCGACCGGCGCATTGACGGCATAAGCTCCCAGGCAATGGCAAGGCTCATGGAATACCCCTGGCCGGGCAATGTGCGGGAGCTTAAAAGCGCGCTTGAATACGCTTTTGTCACCTGCCACGAGAGCCTTATTGAGCCGCGCCACCTGCCGCCTGCTATGGCAGCGGCAAAACCGGCAGCCCCCATAACACCCCAGGCCCGGCCAGTAAGCAGGGATGAGCGCCAGAAACAGGAACTGATGGAGGCCCTTGCCCAGGCAGGGGGAAATCAGTCTGAAGCAGCAAGGCTTTTGGGGATTTCGCGGGTTACGGTATGGAACCGGATGAAGAAATTCGCCATAAAACCCCAGTGGGTGGCTGGGGATGAGGCAGAAAAGGTTTTGTAAAGTTTTGGTTTGTCGAAAACAAGGCCCTATTGTGAGGCCTGTTGTTTATCCGCAGGCAGCACCAGGGTAAAAACAGCGCCTTTTCCGGGCTTGCTCTCCACTGTGACACTTCCCTTGTGGCGCTCCATTATTCCGTAAACCGTTGAAAGGCCCAGCCCCACACCATAGCCCTGCTGCTTGGTTGTGAAAAAAGGCTCGAAAATCCTCTCCAGGTCATCTGGCTTTATGCCTGTTCCAGTGTCTGCGGCCTTAAGCCTTACTGTGTTTGAGGCCGGATCGTAATCCGCGCCTATCTCAAGCTCTCCGCCTTGGGGCATTGCATCCACAGCATTCAGAACAAGGTTGATGACGCACTGGGCAAGCTGGTTGAAGCTCCCGCTCACCAGCGGCAGGGGCTTTTTAACATCCACTTTCAAAGCAATTTTGGAAAGGGAGAGCTTGTGCTGGCTCAAAATCACGCATCTCTCCACAAGCAGGGCGACATCCACAGGCTCCATCTCATCTTTGGAGCGGCGGGAAAAGGCCAGCAGATTGCCCACAATCTGGGTGCAGCGGTTTGTCTCGCTTTCAACAAGCTCAAGGTATTTTTCAAAGTCCGCCAAATCCGCCGGGCCTGTTCTGCCTGTTGCAAGCATCTTTTTCATAAGCCGCGCATAGTTCAACACCCCTGAAAGGGGGTTGTTGATTTCATGAACCACGCTTGCAGCAAGCCTTCCCAAAGACAGCATCTTGTCCTGCAAAAGTATGCGGGCCTGATCTTCAAACTCGCGCTCAAGGCGGCGGATTTGCCTTAAATCCCTGAAGAAGCACACAATGCCGCCGCCGGGCAGGTCTATTGCGGAAACCTGCACAGGCAGGTTTTTGCCGGATTTTTGGAGGATTTGGGTTTCGTAAATGAAAAGGCGTCCTGGCCCGCCGTATTTTTGGCTGGCCATGTCCTCTTCAAACTTTTTTGCATCCTGGGGGGTAAACAGCATTTCAAGGGCGGGCTGACCTATCATCTCTTCCCGGCTAAAGCCCAGCATTTTTTCGAGGCTTTTGTTCACAAGGGCCACGCAGCCTGTTTCATCGCAGCCCAAAATGCCATCCATGGAGCTTTGGATGAGGCTTCTCTGATAGTCCAGGCTTTTTGTAAGCTCCAATGCTGTAAGGGCATTCTCCCTTTCCAGCAGGGCAGCGTGGTCTTTGAGTTTTTTGCGGCTTTCGTAACGGTTTTTCGCCCGGTTTATTGCCATAAAAAGGGCATCATTGTTCACCGGCTTGTTGATGAAGTCCGAGGCATCAAGCCTCAATGCCTGTATGGCAAGGTCCATCTCGCCAAAGGCGGTCATCACAATCACTTCAATGTCTGCAAAGGCGGCCTTCACCTTTTCAAGCAGCCTGATGCCGTCCATGCCCGGCATACGGATGTCTGTTATGACTATCCTTATGTCATGGCTGCCGCAGATTTCCAGAGCCTGCTCCCCGTCTTCGGCAGCATGAACCATGTAACCCGCATCTTCAAGGGCAAGCGACATCACATCCCGGATATCCGGCTCGTCATCTGCAAGAAGAATGTTCCATTGCTCTTGAGCCATACCGCAAGGCCCTCCGGAAACCTTTTGAGATTTCTGCCCGGCGGGTTCTTGATTCTCCTGCATCAAATTCCCTGAAGGTCTTTTGTTTACATCTGCCCTCATTTAAGGCCCCCGGTTTTTAAAAGCTCAATTTTTGTATGGTCTTTTAGCATGAGAAGTGGCCAACCTTTTTACACACGGCAATCCCACAAAACGCCAACGGAGCTTATTTGTTTACAGCAATGAAAAAAGTTTAAGCCACCTTTGCTCATATTGCAAGGCCGGGACGGGGCAACCTGATGGAGTGCTGGTAGGGACAAAAGAAAGACGCAGGGAAATGTTATCCCTGCACCTCTATTTTTATCTTTGAGTCTATTTTGTGGCGCTTCATGCGGTTCCAGACAGTGACCCGCGAGACGCCAAGAAGTTCTGCTGCTTTTGACTGGTTGCCGTTGGCCTGCTCAAGGGCTTCCAAAAGCTCCTGCTTTTCGATTTCCTTGAGATCCATGGAGTGCTTGCGCTTGGGTTGGGCCGACGCTGGTTTTTGGGGCGCAGAAATTGCCGCGGGCATATGATGGGGTTCCACCATTGGCCCGGAGCAGGTGACAAAGGCGTATTCAAAGGCGCTTTTAAGCTCGCGCACATTGCCCGGCCAGTCATGATTTATGAGCATATCCATTGTTTCGCGGCTTATGCCCTCTATATTCTTGCCGCTTTTTAAACGCATTTTCCGAAAAAAAGCTTCGGCCAGCAGGGGAATGTCCTCAACCCTGCTCCTTAAAGGAGGCAGGACTATTGGAATTACATTTATGCGGAAATAAAAATCCTTGCGGAAGCTGCCGCTCTCCACAAGCTGGGCAAGATCACGGTTGGTGGCCGAAACAATGCGGACATCCGTTGAAATGGGCTGGCTTGCGCCAACTCTCTCAACAACCTTGTCCTCAAGTACACGCAGCAGCTTTACCTGTGTGGAAAGTGGCAGCTCGCCTATTTCATCTAAAAAGATGCTGCCGGTGTCAGCCATTTCAAAGCGGCCAAGCCTGTCCTTGTAGGCCCCTGTATAAGCCCCCCGAACATGGCCGAAAAGCTCGCTTTCCAGAAGGGACTCTGTGAGGCTTGCGCAATTCACCTTTACAAAGGGCTTTTCCTTCCTTTCGCCCAAATCGTGGATGGCCCGGCTCACAAGCTCCTTGCCCGTGCCGCTTTCCCCGTAGATTATGACAGGGGCGTCCGACCTGGCCGCATTTTCAATAAGATCGAAAACCTGCCGCATGGCCGGAGAATTGCCAATTATGCCATGAAAGCTGTCCTCGGAGCGAAGCTGCTTCCTGAAGGCCTCAAGCTGGGTTTCCCGTTTTGTTATCTCCTCCAGATCGGCCAGGGTTCCCACAGCGCCGATGACAACACCATCATCGTCCTTCAAAATGGCTGCGTTCTTGAGAACATTCCGATAAGCGCCGTCTTTGCGCTGAATCTGGCATTTTTTCTGGGTTATGGAGCCAAAGCGGAAAAGTCCGCACCAGTGCTCGCCGCCGCTTGCCAGGGTCTGCTCGCAGGCTGCACAGTTTAACATGGTGCACTTGCAGCCCACCAGCTCCTCGCGGCTGTAGCCTGTAATTCTCTCCATTGCCGCATTTACAGATACAATGGCCCCGCTGGTGTTGACTATCATTATGCCATCGCTGATGGTGTTAACAACAGTCTCCCAATATCTGTTCAGCTCCCTGCCAATCATTAAGCAACTCCTGTTAACCCTTTACACTTGTAAAGGCGCCTGCTTTTAAC
>JASEHB010000247.1 GCA_030018745.1 Desulfatibacillaceae bacterium
CTCAGGTTTTTTTGCCTCCATCATGCGCCTGGAGCAGCCATGCCAGAAGGCCTTTTTCAAAAGGTAGTTCCAATTTATCCTTTCTGCTGCCAAATAATGGGTAACAACAAGGCCTGAATCGTAAATAATGGGCCTTTTGCTCTGCCGGGTCATGCAAAGCTGCATAAGGGCGTCCTCGCCATCCAAAAGCCCCTCTCCAATCCTGCCCAGATTTGTGTCAAACCCGCCAAGCCCAAGGGCAAGCTGCCTGTCAACAGCCAGATTTGTTCCGTAAAGAACTTGCGGATAAACGATTTTTTTTGTGCCCTCCCCCAAATTCAGGTAGTTGGCGTAATAATTCAGCCCAGGCTCCCACCAGGGCGGCGGCGGATTGTTCCAGCCCACCAATACCGGCCCGCCAGCAGCAGCAGGCAGGGGGCTGCCGGAAAAAACCTTTGCCAGGCGCTTTAAATATCCGGCCTCCATTTTTGCATCATCATCAATAAAAACCACCACCGGGGCCAAAGCCTTATCAAGCGCCCTGTTGCGGGCAAAGGAAAGCCCGACCGCTGGCTCCTGCACAATGCGGACAGAAGGCCAGGGGGCAAGAAGATTTTTTATTTTAGCACCCTTTTCATCCTGTGCAGAATTATCCACCACCAGAACCTCAAGGCTGTCCGGGCCTGCATCCTGGGTAAAAACCGACTCCACGGCCCGGACAAGCATATCCCCTGCCCTGCCTGTTGTGCATATTGCAACGCAAAAAGCAGGCTTTTTCATGATTTTATCCCCAACAGCCTGCCGGAGATTTTGCGGGCAAGCCCGGACACGCCCTGGCGGGCAGAGGCATCACCCCCCTGAACCGGCCTTTTCCACAGGCCTTTTGCCGCTGCCTCAAAGGCATCGTATGCCTGTTCAAGATATGCCTGGGCAACTGCCTCAATGCGAAAATGGCTTTGAGCCATAAAAGCATGGGCATTTATCGCAAGGCTGTTTAGCAGAGGCCGGTTTTTGGCAAGCATGGCAAGGTGGTTCACAAATGCGCCTATATCGCCAACAGGAGCCATCAGGCCGGTCTTGCCGGAAGTTACAATATCGGGAATGCCGCTTTTTATGTCTGAAACCACGGGTACGCACCCGTGGGCCATTGCCTCAAGCAAAATAACGGGCGTACCCTCAAACTCGGATGTAAGAATCAACACATGAGCTTTATCGAGTCGTTCGAGCACATCCCTGTTAGGCAGCGCGCCGACAAAGATTATCCTCCCTTTGCGGACAAGAGCCTGGGTCAGGTGTTTAAGGGCATCTTCATCCGGGCCTGTTCCCACAATGGTCAGGGAAAAATCAATGCCTGCCTCATCCAGGCTGGCTGCAATTTTTGCCAGGTCCAGAACCCGCTTCTGATATTGTATGAGCCTTCCTGCATAGACAATTTTCAAAGGGCCGTGGCTGTTGCCCGACAGACAGGGCTTTGTGGGGACAGACACGCCGGATGGTATAGTGATAATTCGCGCTCTTTCCCCCGGCAGAATTTGGGCGGCTTTTTTGGCAATAAGCGGGCTTACGGCAATAATCCTGTCCCAAAAGTACCCATAGCGCCTTAAGTGATTGTAATGCACAGGCTCATCGCTGTGAACCACTCCAAACACGGCAACCCTTGGAGAAAGGGCCGGGCAGGCAGCAGAAAGGGCAAAATCATAGCCAGGCACAAAGACACATGGGGCGCGGCTTTCCAGAAAGGCGGCAAAGCGCTTGAGCCTGGCGGATGAGCCTCTGCCAAGCTCAAGGGGCTGGATTGGCACGGAGAAGTCCGGCTCAAGGGGCATGGCCTGTGTCCTGCCGGGGTCTGTGAGCACAAAGCGGGCGTCTGCCCCCATTTTTCTCAACTGGCGGATTTCGTTTGCTGCGGCAATGTCAACGCCGGAAAGGGCAAAAGAAGGGCTGGTAAAAAAGAAGCTTATGCCCATTTTTTCACCTCCCGCCCTTTTTGGGCAAAAGGCGGTGGATTTTATCCAGGCCAAGGAGAAGTGCCTTGCCGGCAGCAACCAGTTTGGGATTTTTGCCTATTTCCAGGGCCACGCTCCATGCTTTTGAGCGGTTTATGCTGCCAAGTTCGGACAGGGCTGCGGCCATTCGAGAGGCGTGCCATGTACTCATGCCACTGCAAATAGTTTGGGCCATATCCCTTTGCAGAGCAAAAACCCGTTGGCCGCCTGCAAAAGGCCCCGTGTCTTCCGGATATTCACACAAAACTTGGGGAATCACAAAAAGGGGCTGTTCTTCCATATCCAGCGCAAACCACAGCAGGCTTGCAGCGTGCAGAGCATCAGGGCTTTGCGGAAGGTTTTTCAAGGACTGAAGGGCCTTTGCCCGAAAAGCTGCGCTACCAACAAAAGGCTTTTCCTGAAGCATCATCCATGCCCCGCCTGAGCCCAGGGGCCGCGAAATGCCGTTGAAGCCGGATTCCGAAGAATAGGCACAAACTCCTGCAGCAGCAGGATTTGCCTCAAGGAATCCGGCAAGGCTGCTTATCCAGAAAGGAGACGGATGGCAGGAGGAATCTGCAAGGAGGAGGATGTCATCCGGGTCAAGGGAAGGTAAAATCTCCTTAAAAAAATCTCCTGAACATGAAATTTCCTGAATGCAGTTTGGGGGCAGATTGGCCTTTTCCTCCAACAAAGGCCGATTAAACTGGCTATTTTGAGGAGCAATACACAAAAGCCTGTCAGCAAAACGGGATTGGGCAGCAAGGCCTGCCTCAAAAGCTTTTAGGGCCTGGGGGCTTTGACTGCCTGCCTCCATAAGCAGCACCACACGGCCGGGCCTGGCTGGCTTTGGCTTTTGCCTGGCCGGTTTTTGCATAACAAGGGCATCTATGCTGTGGGCGGAGTTGATTTTCTTTTGGGCGGCAAGCATGGAGTCAAACAGGGCCTTGGCTTGGCCCTGCTGCTCTGCAACAGGGGTATCAAGAAAGCTGGTTATGGCCTTAACAAGCGCAGGGGCATGGGGTTCAAACAAACTATCGGGAAAGCCCTGGCCCACAAGTTCTGGAATGCCTCCTGCCTCGGCAGCCAGAAGGCGACAGCCGCAAAAAACGGTTTCCAGCAGGCAGTTGGGGTGGTTGTCCGCCCGGTAGGGCAGCACCACAACAGCCCGGTTTGCGTTCTGGCTCAAAAACTCAAGGGCCTTGGATCTTGGCAGGTCGTATTCCTCAACAGTCAGATGGCGGGAAATTCGGACAAGCGCCTTGTTTTCATCAATTGCAGCACAGTCTTCCTGGCCAAGAATCACTATGCGGCGGATGCGTTTTTCCCCAGATTCAATCAGGCAGGAAACCGCCTCGCAAAAAATATCAAAGCCCTTCATGGGGGCTCTTCTGCCAAAAAAGACAAGAGTGTCGACAGGCAGGTACTTTTCTGGCGGCAGGGCATTTTCAACATTGTACGGATAGCGCAGAAGGCCCTGGCCGGAAGGCTCCCAGAAAAGGCCCTGCTGCCGGTAAATATCCATAAGGTACTGGCTTGCAAAACAAACCTCATCAGCCTGGGCAAGGCAAAGCCGCTCCCTTGCTGCAAATCTCTGCCCGGCAAGGGAGCCGCTCCAATGGCCAGAGGCGTTTTCCAGGTGGGCATAGCACCCGTGGCAGCGCACCCGCATCCTAATTTTTATAGGCAGCAGCCCTGCCCTTTTGGCCTGGATTGCGCGCAATCCGATGCCGCAGAGATCCTGGCTTTCAATAACCTCAAGGAACGGGTACAGAAAAGCGCCTATGCTCACAAGCTCAAGGCAAATATCCGCGCGATCCATCTCCGCAAGCAGTTCAAAGGGATAAAAGGACAAGGGCGAAAGCCAGGAGCGGGTTTTGAGAAAATCGTCAGCCGGAAAACTTGTGGAGTCTGCCGGAGAAGGCCCCAGGTAAACCACTGCCATCTGCTGCCCGCAAATGCGCCCCATTTCAAAAACATAGGAGCCTATGCCCGCACTGTAACCCCAGTTCGGATGCTCTGTGGTGCAGATTAAAAGGCGGATATGGCCATTTGGCAGGCAATGGGCAGATAAAAGTTTTTCGTGTATCTTTTTTGATGAGGCAAAAAGCCCGCCAGCCAAGCCCACTGGCAGAGCCTGCATGGAGGCGCATTCAAAGCCGCCAAGGCAAAGGAATTTTTGCAGGTTTTTTGCGCTCCATGTGCCTGGGTGGTCATCCTTTGGAACCGCCGCCAGAAAGCGGCTTTTTGGGTGCTGCCAGAGGGCGTCTCTGATGGCGGCCAGCACGGGGCGCGGGTCTGCCAGACAATAAAAACCCTGGCCCATAATCAGGAAAAAGGGCTTGGGCAGGGATTCGCCCGGCTGCCAGGCCGTTATCCTTGCCCCAAAAGCCTTTTCAACTGCCTTCTGCTCCTGTTTTGATGCGCCGAAGATTGCAGCAGAACCGACAGGAAAATCTGTGGCAAGCTTTGCCGCAGACGCATAAAACTCGCGGGAAAGAGCAAACAGGGGCCTTGCTGCGTCCTGGTATCGGGGCGCACTTTTGCCCCTGCCAAAAAGGCTTTGGGGCGTGAGCAAAAAGAGTTCCGGAAGGCGCATTGGTACCTGTTTTCAGAGCGAATTTCTTGCATAACCTACCTGTTGGCCCGGTTTTTTTCAAGGGCTGTCTTAACATAAAAGGTTTTCCCTTGACTTGCCAAAGCTCTTTTGGTATCAACTGCGCCTGTTGCACACGGTCCCCAGTAGCTCAGTCGGCAGAGCAGGTGGCTGTTAACCACCGTGTCCG
>JASEHB010000248.1 GCA_030018745.1 Desulfatibacillaceae bacterium
TAGCAGGGGGCGATGTGCGGGGAATACCCATGGGGCCTGACCAGGACTTTTTTGAAAACCTCATGACCGCCACCCGCCAGACCTGGCCCAAGCCCAAAATGCTGATTTTGAGCTTCCCCCACAATCCCACCACCGAGGTTGTGGACCTTGCCTTCTTTGAAAAGATTGTGGCCTGGGCCAAGGAGCATGAAATAATGGTGGTGCACGATCTGGCCTATGCAGATCTCACCTTTGACGGCTACAAGGCCCCAAGCTTTTTGCAGGTGCCCGGCGCAAAGGATGTTGGCGTGGAGTTTTTCTCCATGTCCAAAAGCTATTCCATGGCCGGATGGCGCGTGGGCTTTTGCGTTGGCAATCCCCAGATAATCGCGGCCCTGCGGCGCATAAAAAGCTACCTTGATTACGGGGTTTTTCAGCCTGTTCAGATTGCGGCAATCATCGCCCTGCGCGAAGACCAGTCCTGCGTTCAGGAAATCTGCAACATCTACAAGGAAAGGCGGGACGCCCTGTGCGAGGGCCTGAACCGCATAGGCTGGCAGGTAAAGCCGCCTTTGGGAACCATGTTCGTGTGGGCGCGCATTCCAGAGCCTTACCGTGCAATGGGATCTGTGGAGTTCTCCAAAATGCTCATCCACAAGGCCAAGGTCGCAGTTGCCCCTGGCCTGGGTTTTGGCCAATACGGCGATGACTTTGTGCGCTTTGCGCTCATCGAAAACCAGCACCGCACGGCCCAGGCCATAAGGGGCTTAAAGCAGGTACTGTAACGAATTGCATCTGAAGCGCCATTTTTAAGGGCAGGCTTTTTTGCAAAAAAAACTGCCTTTGAAAACAGGCTGTTGCAACCAACATCAAAAAGAAGGCTGTTCAACCTTCTTAAATTCAAAGGCTTTTTATGGGCGAAGTCAAAGAACAGGGCCTTGCTGTGGGCCTTTTGGGCTGCGGCACAGTTGGCAGGGGAGTTGTTAAGCTTCTTTCGCAAAACAAAGGCCCCATCAAGGCCAGAGTGGGCGCCCCCCTTGTGCTTGCCAGGGTGGCGGACACCAACCCTGCGGCCTTTGAGGGCCTGGAGCTTGATCCATCCCAAAAGACCCATGATGCCCTTTCCATTGTGGATGATCCGCGCATTCCGGTAATTGTGGAGCTTATTGGCGGCCAGGGCGCAGCCAAAGATCTCATGCTGCGTGCCCTGGGCAAAGGCAAGACCGTGGTTACGGCCAACAAGGCCCTGCTTGCCTCCTGTGGCCGGGAGATTCTTGAGGCTGCCCGCAAAGGCGGAGGGGAGCTTTTTTTTGAGGCCGCAGTGGGCGGCTGTATGCCAGTCATCAAGACCCTGCGGGAAACCCTTGCGGGAAACCGCATTCTGGCCCTTTACGGAATATTGAACGGAACCTGCAACTACATACTTTCGCGCATAACCTTTGAAAACCTCCCCTTTGAAAAAGCCTTGCAAAAGGCCCAGGAAGCCGGCTTTGCAGAGGCAGACCCCTTTCTGGACATTTCCGGCGGAGACACCCGCCACAAGCTTGCCCTGTGCGTTAACCTTGCCTTTGGCACCCCAGTGGGCCTTGAGGACATATTTGTTGAGGGAATAAGCCATCTCACCCCTGATGACATTGCCTTTGCCCAGGAATTTGGCTACCGGGTGAAGCTTCTTGCCATTGCCAAGCGAACGGGAAATGCGGTTCAGGCAAGGGTTCATCCCACCATGATTCCCATGTACAATATGCTTAGCAATGTTTCAGGCCCCATGAACGCCCTGACCCTTGTGGGGGATGCCTGCGGCGAGGTTGTGCTGTACGGCCAGGGCGCTGGCATGATGCCAACGGCAAGCGCGGTGGTTTCGGATCTGGCGGATGCAGCCAGAAATCTTTTATGCAACGCACACAACCGCATCCCCATAATGGGCTGGCAGGAAGGGGACATATCACCACTTCCCATCCTGCCCATGGATGAGGTGGTAACCCGCTACTATATCCGCCTTGCAGCCCTTGACCGCCCCGGCGTGCTCTCCAAGGTTGCAGGCGTTCTGGGGGATAACGGCATAAGCATAAGCTCGGTGCATCAGAAGGGCCGCCACATTGAAGGCCCGGTTCCCATAGTGCTGCTCACCCACGATGCCAAGGAAAGCAACATACAAAAGGCCTTGAAGGAAATTGCCGCCCTGGCCGTTATTGCAGCAGAGCCGGTGCTCATCCGCATTGAGGAAGAAGACGAAGCTGTTTGAACCATCATAAATGATTGGCAGCCCAGCCCAGCCGCAACTAAATGTGCTGGAAAACAACAACCAAAAATGCGGCAAAAAGGCCGCAGGAGCATTGTGTGCGATGTATATTGTATGTGCAGATCTGGAAGGGGTTTTTGTTCCTGAAATATGGATCAATGTTTCAAAGAAGACAGGCATTGAAAAGTTAAGGCTCACCACCCGCGATGTGCCGGATTACGACAAGCTCATGACCATGCGCCTGGAAATATTAAAAGAGCACGGGCTTTTGCTTTCCGACATTCAGGCCGTTATAGCCACAATGGAGCCGCTTGAAGGGGCAAGGGATTTTCTGGACTGGCTGCGCAGCCGGGTTCAGGTGATAATTGTTTCCGATACCTTTGTCCAGTTTGCAGACCCGCTTATGGAAAAGCTTGGCAGGCCCACCCTTTTTTGCAACAGCCTTGTCATTGACCAGAAGGGCGCGGTGGCAGGCTACACCCTGCGTCAGAAGGACGGCAAGCGCAAGGTGGCCCAGGCCCTTAAAGGCCTGAACTTTTCGGTAATCGCCACGGGCGATTCCTACAACGATATAACCATGCTGAAAGAGGCGGACGCAGGCATACTTTTCTGCCCGCCGGAAAATGTCATAAAAGAATTCCCCCAGTTTCCGGTGGTGACAGATTATAAGGGATTAAAGGAAAAAATCCTCTCCGCCATGTCCTGAAGGCGTAAGGGCTTTTTAAAGCGGAAACCGCATCACTGCGAGCATTGAGACCCGGCCAACAGGGGAATGGACGCAAGTCCGGCATCCTTTTATAATCAGCCCTTAAATTGAGCAGAAGCGGTGTTTGGCGGCCATTATGCGCGCTGCGGAGATTATGGCGCTTTGGCGCAGGGCCGGGCTTTTTTCCACCAGCTCCAGCAGGGTCTTGTGAGCCAAAGCTATGTCCGGCCCCTGGTGACAGATTAAAGCCATGTCCGCATCCGCTTCAAGCAGCCGCTCCATGCAGGTTTCAATGCTTATGCGGCCTTCAATTGCCCCCATGTCCAGATCATCGGTGAACACAACCCCGTCATACCCCATCTCGCCTCGCAGCAGATTCTTCACAACCTCCACAGAGAGGCTTGCAGGCCATACCGGGTCCAGGGCCGGATACAGAATGTGGGAAAGCATTACCCCGCCTGCATCTGCGGACAGGGCGCCGTAAAAGGGGACAAGATCCCAGCGGGTAAGCCTGTCCATGTCTGCCGGGCAGACGGGCAGCTCCTTGTGGCTGTCCAGCACTGTGGAACCTATGCCAGGAAAATGCTTGGCAACAGCCATTATGCCTGTTTCCTGAAGTGAGCGCACCACCGCAGCCCCAAGCCTTGCAACTGCCTGGGGCGGGCCGGGAAAGGCCCGGCTTTTCATTATGGATTCCCCTTCCAGGGGCAGCACATCCACAACAGGGGCAAAGTTCACGGTGAAGCCAGCTTCTTTAAGCTCCCTGCCGCAGGTATGGCCAAATTCAACAGCAAGGCTTTCATTGGTGATGGCCGGGTTGCCCTCAAACAGGGTGAAAGGGGGTTTCAGCCGGGCCACAACCCCCCCTTCCTGATCAACACACAAGAGAAAGGGCAAAAGGCCCTGCTCGCCTGCAAGCTTTTGCAGTCCCCCGGTAAGGGACTTGACCTGGGGCGGCTCCAGCAGGTTCTGGGCAAAGAGCACAATGCCGCCGGGTGCAAACTCTTTTATATAGCCCTTGATTACAGGAGAGATATCCGGGCCTTCAAAGCCAATTCCCAGAAGCTGGCCTGCCAGTTGGCTCAAGGGCAGGCCTGATGCCTTCTCCAAAAAGGCTCGCGGCATGGCGTTGCTCATCAGAAGCTTACTCCTGCCGTAAAATAAAGGCCGCTCAAGTCAAAATCCGTATAGGTGTCGTCATGGTCCGTGTCCAGCTTGAAAAAGCGGTATCCTGCGCTTATGCTGATAAGCGAGACAGGGGTCAAAAGGATTTCCGCCTGGCTGTCAATAATCAGGTTGCCGCTGTATGCCATGCCGACGCCGCGAACATCTAAAGCCAAAATATCGTCAAAAAGCTCTATGCGGCCTCCCATGCCGACAAGGGGAACGGCCGGCCTGTAACTGCCTTTTACCGTTCCTGTGCTGGTCGCAAGGTGGTGCTCTGCATCAACAACTTTTAAATCCCCGATAAGCCGCAGGGAAGCGCCGGGCAGAAACCATAGCTTGTCCCTTTGAAGGAATTTATAGGCATATTCCAGGTCGAACATTTTTATATCCATTCGGCTGTTGACCTGGCGGCCTTTGGCAAAGAGAACCCCACCGTAGATAATATCCCGCTTGAGTCGGACATCGCTTGAATATTCCACAAAGCTGTAAGTGGCGGAAAAGCGGTGTTTGCCAAGATCAAGAAATGCCTCCACGCCCATTATTCCATCGCTGCCATAGTCCAGGTCCGCCGAGACATCCATTTCCGTACCCCATGCAACGCTTGACCCCAGGCGCATGGTGCCGTCAATTTCAGGAATCCAGTAGATGCCC
>JASEHB010000249.1 GCA_030018745.1 Desulfatibacillaceae bacterium
TATGCCCCTTACAGGCTCTATAACATCGGCAACACAAACCCTGTAACCCTTCTGGAGTTTATAGGCCTCATTGAAAAGGCCCTTGGCAAAGAGGCAATAAAAAAGATGATGCCCATCCAGCCCGGCGACATTAAAAAAACCTGCGCAGATGTCAAAGACCTTGAAAACGCAGTGGGATTTGCCCCCAAAACCAGCCTGGAGCACGGCATAAAACAGTTTGTTAAATGGTATAAAAGCTATTACTCTCATAAATAATGGTTAAGGGTGGATGGCTTTTTTGTAAAAAGTTTTCCCTGCAAAAATATAAGTTGTTAAACCGTTTTACGGGAAGTAAAAACCATGATCATTGTTCGCACGCCGTTACGCATAAGCTTTGTGGGTGGCGGTTCGGACATAGCGGCTTTTTACCGCAAAGCCCAGGGCAAAGTTATAAGCTCTGCCATAGACAAGTTTGTCTATGTCATTATAAAGGGCCGTTTTGACGACAAGATTTACATCAACTACTCCAAAAAGGAGTGCGTTGAGAGGGTGGAGCAGATAAACCACGACCTTGTGCGCGAGGCCATGCGCATCACCGGCGTTGACAAGGGCGTGGAGATAACCACCCTGGCGGACATCCCCTCCGAGGGTTCGGGCCTGGGAAGCAGCAGCTCCATCACAGTGGCCCTTCTGCACGCTCTTTTCACCTATCAGAACAAGCTGGTTACAGCCGAGGAGCTTGCCCGGCTTGCCTGCGAAATAGAGATAGACATTTTAAAAAAGCCCATAGGTCGGCAAGATCAATACGCTGCGGCATTTGGTGGCATTAACGAGTTTGTTTTCAATGCAGATGATTCTGTAACCCGCATCCCCGTGGAGCTTGAAAACGGGCCTTTCCGCAAATTTTCAGCCTGCCTTCTTCTTTATTTCACGGGCATCACCCGCAAGGCTGACAGCATTCTGGCCGAGCAAAGCAAAACCACCTGCGAAAATGAGAAATTTGCTGTCATGCAAAGCATGGTCAGCCTTGTGGCCCCCTTCCGAAAAGCCCTGGAAGGAGCCGATATCCAAACCTGCGGCAGGCTGCTGCATGAAAACTGGGAGCTTAAAACCCAAATGGCTGTCGGCATTTCCAACCCTCAAATTGCCTCCATGTACGAAACAGCAATAAAAGCGGGTGCTTTGGGCGGCAAAATAGCCGGAGCAGGGGGAGGGGGCTTTCTTGCGCTCCTGGTGCCAAGAGATAACCAGGGGGCGGTGTTTCAGGCTATGGAAGCTTATCGGGAACTGCCCTTCATGCTGGAGAGAAGCGGTAGCCGCGTGATTTTCGATGCCAGGGGCTACTCCATAAAGTAAGAAGGCGGAGAATTTTCCCCATATAAGGCTGTTTTTCCTCATGAAAGTTCTTGTTACAGGCGGTGCGGGTTTTATCGGCTCCCACACTGTGGATGCTCTTCTTGCAGCAGGCCACAGCGTGAGGATTTTGGACAACCTGCAAAAGCCGGTGCATCTTAAAGGCAAGCCCTCCTGGCTTTCGCCGGAGGCCGAGTTTGTGCTTGGGGATGTGCGCAGCAAGGCAGACTGGGAAAAATGCCTGCCAGGAATGGATGCGGTCTTTCATTTTGCTGCCTACCAGGACTATCTGCCGGATTTTTCCACCTTTTTTGCCACAAACGCGGTTGGAACGGCCCTGCTTTACGAGGTTGCCGTGGAAAAGGGCCTTGAGCTTGACAGGGTGGTGGTGGCCTCGTCCCAGTTTGTGGCTGGTGAAGGCCTTCACTGCTGCCCAAAATGCAACAGGGTTTTCGGGCCGGATATGCGAGCCGAAGATCGGCTCAAAAAGGGCCTTTGGGAGCATTTATGCCCGGACTGCGGGGGCCAAAGCGCCTTTGTTCCTACGCCAGAAACCCATGCAAGCCCGCCAAACGCCTATGCCCTTGCCAAGCACAGCCAGGAGATAACCGCCCTGACCCTGGGCAAGCGCTATGGCATTGATTCAACAGCTCTTCGCTATTCCATTGTGCAGGGGCCGCGCCAGTCCTTTTACAACGCCTATTCCGGGGCCTGCCGCATTTTCTGCCTGCATTACCACTTTGGCCAGGCACCTGTTATTTACGAAGACGGCGCCCAGTGCCGCGACTTTGTGAACATAGAAGATGTTGTAAGGGCCAATATGCTATGCCTTGTTGAGCCAAAGGCTGTGGGGCAGATTTTCAATGTGGGCGGGGGCAGGGCTTATACTGTGGCCCAATTTGCACAAATCGTAAAAGAGCAAATGGAGGCCCGCCAGGGCAAGAAGCTTCCGGACCCGCTAATACCCGGCCAATACCGCTTTGGGGATACCCGCCACGCGGTGAGCAGCATTGAAAAGGCAAACAAGCTTGGCTGGGAGCCGCGCTTTGCGCCGGAAAAATCTGTTGCCGATTATGCCCAGTGGCTTTGCGAGCAGGATGCGGCAAAGGACATTCTTGAATACGCAGTTAAAACCATGAAAAATTTAAATGTGGTTCGGGCAGTGGAAAAAGGATAGCCATGCCTTGTCGCCCGCACCCGTTTAACCTGTAAGGAAGGTATATGCTCTCACTTGTGGTTATGGCCGCAGGGCTTGGAAGCCGCTACGGAGGCTCCAAGCAGTCGGATAAAATGGGACCTGACGGCGAGATCCTTTTGGATTATGCGGTGTATGACGCCCTGGCCGCAGGCTTTTCCCGCCTTGTACTCGTGATTGCCCCCGGCATGGAAAACTCGTTTGGCCAGAGCGTTATCGATCGCTACAAGGGCCGCCTTGCCGTATCCCTTGCCGTCCAGAAAATTGACGATCTGCCCGATGGTTTTGTTGCGCCTGTGGAACGCAAGAAACCCTGGGGTACAGGCCATGCCGTGCTTGCTGCCAGGCATTTTGTAAAGGGGCCTTTTTGTGTGATAAATGCAGATGACTACTATGGACAGGCAGCCTACAGGGAAATGGCGGATTTTCTCGCCAGTGCAGATCCGGGTGCAAGCCCTTCCCCTTATTCAATGGTTGGCTTTGGCCTGGAGAACACCCTCTCGGAAAACGGAGCTGTTTCCAGGGGCGTGTGCGTGGCCGATGAAGCTGGCTGCCTTGCCTCCATTGAAGAGCACGAGAAAATTGAGGCCCGCAATGACGGGCAAATCCTTTGTGAGGACTGTTCCGGCAAACCCAAAAGTCTTTCAAAAAATGCCATTGTTTCACTCAATTTCTGGGGCTTTATGCCGGATGTGTTTGAAAGGCTCAACAACAGCTTTGCCGCCTTCCTGAAAAAGAGCGCAGGCAGCATCTCGGCGGAGTTTTATCTGCCCTTTGCTGTTGACTCCATGATAAAAAAGGGCCGGGCAAGGGTTACTGTTCTTAAAAGCCCGGACCGCTGGGTGGGCGTTACCTATAAGGAGGATTCAAAAACCGTATCAGACCACCTGGCCAAACTTGCCAGCCAGGGCCTTTACCCGCGCCCGTTGTGGCAGGGCAGAAGCTGAAAGCGCTTTGGGCAACTGCTTAAAAGGATTGTAAATTTAAGGGAGGGCTTTTTGAAGGAGCCTGACTTTTTTAGCGGCCATAAGCGCATTTTGTGTATAAAACTTTGAAAATATTTTAAGTTTTTTGAAGATGGGATGCAGGGGAAAACTTTTTTGGAAAAAAGTTTTCCCCTGCAAAAAGAGCTTTTGCAATTTGTTCTTTTCTGAAAGGTTTTGCCTGTTATGCGCTGTCTGGTCACAGGGGGTTGCGGTTTTATTGGCTCGCATTTGTGCGAGGCCCTTTGCGCTGCCGGTCACAAGGTGGTCATTTTTGACAACCTTTCAACAGGTTGCAGGGAAAACATTGCAGCCATAAAAAACTCTGTGCAGCTTGCTGTGGGGGATGTGCGCGATTTTGAAAGTGTGCTGGAAGCCGCCCAGGGAGTTGACTGCATATTTCACATGGCAGCGCTGGTCTCTGTGGTGGAGTCTGTCCAAAATCCGGGCAAGGTGCATGACATAAACCTTACCGGCACCCTGAATGTACTGCGGGCTGCAAAAAAGGCAGGCGCAGGCCGGATAATTTTTGCAAGCTCATGCGCGGTTTACGGCGAGACAACAATCTCGCCCCAGGCTGAAAGTCTCTCCCCTTCCCCGGAATCCCCCTATGCTGTCAGCAAGGCTGCTTCAGAGCAGTATATGAGGGTTTTTGCCCGCATTGCCGACATAAAGGCAATAAGCCTGCGCTATTTCAATGTTTACGGCCCGCGCCAGGACCCGTCATCCGTGTATTCCGGCGTAATAAGCCGCTTTGTGATGCGCATGGGCCAGCAACAGCCGCCCACAGTATATGGGGATGGCGGCCAGACAAGGGACTTTGTTCATGTAAATGATGTGGTGGCTGCAAACCTTGCTGCAATGGAAAGCAAAAATGCCGGGGCCGGAGAGATTATAAACATAGGAACAGGCAGGGCCACAAGCATTCTTGAGCTTATTGAAATCCTTGCAAAGGCCCTTTCCTGCAATGTGAAGCCCGAATTTGCCCCGGCCCGGCCCGGCGAGGTGCGCCACAGCCTTGCAGACAACAGCCTTGCCAAAAAGCTGCTTGGCTTCACGCCAAAACTTGACATTACTTCTGGCATTGAGCGGATGCTTAAAATTACAAGGGTAGAGCAGGCTTAAAGCCTGGTTTCAGGAACAAGGCAATATCCTTGCCTACCGGCACATCTCTCCATGTGCAACATACAACCTTGCTATTATAATCGAAAAGTTTTTG
>JASEHB010000250.1 GCA_030018745.1 Desulfatibacillaceae bacterium
GTTGTGTTTATAAATATTTTGTCAGCCTTTCCTTTTGGCACAACCTTTGTGTCGCCGCTCACAACTGTAACTCCGGCTCTTTTGGCTGCCTTTTTCATGGAGGCAAGAATCTTCTTCAGGCTGGCAATGGGCAAACCCTCCTCCAGAATAAGGGATGCGCTCAAATATTTTGGTGTGGCGCCGCACATGGCAACATCATTTACTGTGCCGTTAACCGCCAGGCTTCCTATATCGCCGCCATTGAAAAATATTGGATCCACAACAAAGCTGTCTGTTGAAAATGCAATCCTGCCGGACAGAGGATCTAAAATTGCGCCATCTCCAAGGGGAGAAAGATATGGGTTGGAAAATGCCGGCAGAATAAGCTCTTCAATGAGGCTTGAGCTTGCCCTTCCTCCGCTTCCGTGTTCAAGCAGCACAAGCTTTTTGCTCATGGTTTTTGCCTTCCTTTGGCCCTTGCCAGAAGCTTAATGCCACACACAGCAAAGTTTTTTGGTGCGGGCAAAAGCATTTTTTATGAATATCTGAAATGGGCGGCGCAGGCCCCTTCGCCGGAAACCATGCAAGGCCCCACAGGGTTTTGAGGGGTGCAGACTTTTTTATACAATGGGCAGGAGTACGGCATCATCTGGCCCTTTAGAACCTCTGCACAGCAGCATCCTTTTGGCTTGCGGCCTCGCTTTGGGGCAAGGCCAAAACGCCCGGCTGCATCAAAAAGAGAAAAATCCCCCTTAAAGCAAAGGCCGCTGCCTGGAACCTTGCCCAGCCCCCTCCACGGGGCGTCACAGGTTTCAAACACGGTTTCAAGCACCTGGCGGGCCAAGGCATTGCCGTGTGCACCAACAAACCGGCCGTAGGCATTTTCCACCATTGCCCGGCCTTGCTGGGCCTGGATTACAAGCATGAGAATTCCCTGGAGAATATCAACCGGCAAAAACCCGGCCACAACACAGGGAAGCTTAAAACGCCTTGCAATTGGCTCATATACGGCAAGCCCGGTTATGACAGAAACATGGCCGGGGCACAAAAGGCCGTTGATGGTGTTATTGCTTTCACAAAACAGCGTGTTAAGGGCAGGCGGTATGAGCTTTAGCGAACAGTAAACAGAGAAGTTTTTAAGTTTGCGCCCCTTGGCAGCCAGCACGGCCCCGGCCACGGCCGGCCCGGTGGTTTCAAAACCAACCCCCCAAAACACAACATCTTTTAATGGGTTGCGCGCAGCCAATTCAACGGCATCAAGAGGGGAGTAAACGACCCGGATATCCGCCCCTTTGGCCCGCTCCGCTGCCAGGCTGGATTGCGATCCAGGCACCTTCACCATGTCGCCGAAGACAGCGCTTATAATATTGGGCCTTGCACAAAGGGCAATAAAGGCATCAATATCTCCCTGGCTTGTTACACAGACCGGGCAACCAGGGCCGGAAATCAGCTCTATTTCCTTGGGCAGAAGGCTCCTTATTCCGTGCCTGAAAATTGCTGTTGTGTGGGTGCCGCAAACCTCCATCAGCCGCAGTGGCCGTGTTGCAGCCCGGAAGATTTTTTCTGCCAGCCTGGCTGCGGTTACGGCATCGGAATATGGCACAAGGTTTATGGTCAAGGATTCTTCCCGTTCATTTTGAACTTAAGGCAAGCCTGCCGGTTAGAAAATCGTTTAACACCACCCCCACCAACTCTTTTATGGGAATTGGATACGCACAACTTTGTGTTACCCTTGTCTTTCATCCCGCCATTATTATTGTTAACTTACTGTTATTATAATATATAAGCTGGATGGACACTTGGCCGACTCTTTTTGTTTTGGTTTTTATGCTCCAACCGCACTTTCATCTGAACCATAAATCATAGCACAAGTTTTTTGCCAGCCAAACTTCCCTCCTCTAACTTAAAAGCTCATCTTTTTTGGCATATTTGAGTGCCATTCCGGCCATATTTTAAGCTGCGCTGTTGGCGATTGACTTATTATGGGCTATAAAAAGGTAGCAATTTTAAGAGGCAAAGAGAAGAAAGGGTTTGCACAAGCACTGTCCCGCGCAAACCTCAAGGGTTTGAAATTTTATAGAGGATAAGGTTATTTTGGATCAAAAACAATCATCCTTAAGCTTTGGCCGGGCCTTCAAGAACTTTGCCCCCCTTGGCCCTTTGTTCAGGCAGAATGCTTTTTTTCTGGCTATGGGCTTTTTAAGCCTTCTTGTTGTGGATGGGCTTCAGCTTGTAATACCCCTTGTCATTAAAGGCGCTGTGGATTCCCTTACCTTGAGGGAGGCCACAAGCAATGTCCTTTTTGCTTATGCTGGCTGGATAATTCTTCTTGCCTCGCTTATGGTCCTTTTTCGTTATATATGGCGGCTTTTTTTGCTGGGACACGCCCGAATGGTGGAAAAAATACTGCGGGAAAGACTTTTCTCCCGTGTTCAAACCCTGCCGGAAAGCTACTTTTTAAAACACTCAACCGGCGATTTGATGGCCCGGTTCACAAATGACTTAAATGCCGTGCGCATGGCAACAGGCATGGGGCTTGCCGCAGCCACAGACGGACTTTTGCTGGGGGCAGCGGCCGTGGCCTTCATGGTTTCAATTAACCCGGCGCTAACCTTGTACACATTAATTCCTGCGCCATTTGTGGTGGTTTTCACGCGTATTTACACAAGGAGAATGTCTTCTGGTTACCAGCGCGTACAAAAAAGTTTCGGAGATTTGACCCAGCAGGTTCGGGAGGCTTATTCGGGTATCCGGGTAATCAAGGCTTATGGCCAGGAGGAATGGACCCGCGACAAGGTTATTGCAAGAAGCAGGCACTACGCGGATGAAAACATAAAGCTTGCCAAAAGTCTTGCCGTATTTTTTCCCATGATGATGATTTTCACAAATCTTGGCCTGGCCATTGTTGTGGGCTACGGAGGCGGACTTGCCGTGTTCGGGGATATCTCACCCGGAGACTTTGTGGCTTTTACTGTGTATCTGAACCTTCTCACATGGCCAATGATGGCCATGGGTTGGGTCACAAACCTTATTGGCCGTGGCGGTGCTGCCATGGAGCGCATAAGCAGTGTGCTGGAAAGCCCTGCTGAAACAACCAGCCATACACCTGAAACAAAAAAGACCCTTATAACAGGCGAAATTGTTGTGAGGGGGCTTTCCTTTGCCTACCCCGGCCAACAGTCCGCCGCATTGGAGAGCCTTGATCTTAAGGTTCCTGCCGGTTTGTTTACAGCCCTTACAGGAAGTGTAGGAGCTGGCAAGTCCACCCTTGTTTCCATTTTGGTAAGGCTCTGGGAGCCGCCAGCAGGTTGCGTTTTTTTGGATGGGACCGATATTTTGCAACTGCCTTTAGATGTTGTGAGGAACAATATTCTTGTGGCCTCGCAGGATGCGGTTGTTTTTTCCGACACGGTTAAAAACAATCTTGTGTTTGGCAGAAAAGGCGTGGATGAGGCAAAAACAGAGCAGGTTCTTTCCCTGGTTCGCCTGGATGAGGAAATAAAATCCCTTAAAAAAGGATTGGATACCCTTTTGGGGGAGCGGGGAATCACCCTTTCCGGCGGTCAGCGCCAACGCCTTGCCCTTGCAAGGGTTCTTATTTCAAATCCTCCGGTACTGATTTTGGATGATTGCCTTTCCATGGTGGATGCCCGCACAGAGCGGGACATCATGGAAGATATTCTTAAATTGCGCGAGAATAAAACCACCCTTGCCATAACCCACCGCACAGGCGCATTGCGAAGGGCAGACCTTGTGCTTGTGCTGGATAAGGGAACTCTTGTGCAGGCTGGCACTCATCAGGAACTCCTTCAAGTCGGCGGAATATATGCTAAAATCTATTCTGACAGGCTGCTTCAGGAAAAACTGAACGGGCTGTGAGAAGTTTTAGTAATTTTTCTTATTTAGTGCCGAAAATCATCCTGAAAAGGCGCTTTTTCCTTTATAAAAAAGTAAATTTGTGCTATTTATAAAAAACTGTAATTGATTAATTTTTCTTTTATTTAAAATAAGTTATCTTATTTTAGCCAGCCGGGAGCCTTACCTGGCCAGACCCAGCTTTCATGGAAACACCAGGGAGAAAAGATGGCCCTTACAGGACCTTTTAATGAAGATGATCTAAAACAGCTCAACAAGCTTGGTATTTCCCTTGAACAGGCAAATTGGCATTTGTCTGTTTTTGAAAAGGGGCCTCATTATCTGAACATTATCGGGCCTTGCACCCTTGAAAATGGAATTTTGGCTTTGGTAGAAGAAAAGGCTTCAACCTTTGTTCAAATTTTTGAAGAAACTGCCAGCCAACTGGATATTGTAAAGTTTGTTCCTGCATCAGGTGCTGCCTCCCGTATGTTCAAGGCCCTTTTGGCCTGGCAAGATAAAGCGGATGACCAGGATTTTTTGGAGAAACAGGCAAAGAAGGGTGATCAGTCAGCTCTTGATGTAAAAGAATTTTTGGAGAACATAAATAAATTCCCTTTCTGGGATGATCTTGTAAAAGCCGCAGAAAAACAGGGTGTTAATGCAGAATCATTGCTTGTGGAAAAGGCTTTTGGTCATCTGATTAGCCTTGTTCTTGATGAAAAGGGGCTTTTTTTTGGCAATATGCCAAAGGGCCTTATTCCTTTCCACCTTTATGATGAAGGCCCACGCACCGCAGTTATGGAGCATCTTATTGAAGCAACCATGTACGCTAAAGGCCGGCAAAATTGTTGCAGGCTTCATTTTA
>JASEHB010000251.1 GCA_030018745.1 Desulfatibacillaceae bacterium
ATTATTGTAAGCCCGGTAGTTGGCAGGCGTTGGATTTTAAAGAACAAATCCGGCCTGCCACTTAAAACTTACGGCAAGGTGATTGCTCTGGCGGTTGTTTACTGGTGCGGTGCGGCAGCCTGTTTCACCCTTTACTTCACCTCTTTTCCCCAGGCCCTTTACAATGGCAGCCTGTGGAAAATAGGCGGGACCTATCTTTTTTCGTGGGCCATAGGTTTTATAACCGTGTTTGCGCCCCAGGGCATAGGCATTTTCGAGGCAGTCAGCGGCAAGCTGCTGGCAGGGGCAATCTCCCTTGGCTCTGTGGCTGTTCTTGCAGCAGGCTTCAGGCTGGTGCTTTTGGCTTCGGATTTATGCACCTTTTTTGCGGTGCGCCTTTTTATGCGCAAGCCGCCTGTTGGCCTATCCAAAACTTCATCAGACTAAAAGGCTTTAAGTTTCAGATTTTGCCCATAACCTCAAGAATGGCGTCAGAAACAAAATTGGCATCATCCTTTGTAAGTGAAAGGGCGGAAGGCAGATTCAGGCCAAAGGGTGCAATGCTTTTTGCCACCTTGTTTCTTTTTCTGGCAGCTTTGGCCTGGGGGGTATTGTAAAAAGCAGGGATTGCGGAAAGGGGGTGGAAGAAGGGCCTTGTCATAACTCCCTTTTCCTTGAGTTTTGCCATAAGGCTCTCTTTGGTAAGCCCCAGGGCCTGGTCCAGAACAATTGTGCTCATCCAGTACGAGTTTTTCACGCCTGTTGGCTCTGCATTAAGGCAAAGGCCGTCAACAGCAGCAAGCTTTTGCCTGTACCAGGAAAAAATCTCCCTTTTTTTGTTCACAAGCTCATCTATGCGCTCAAGCTGGGCAAGCCCCAAAGCGGCCTGGAGGGAGGACATCTTGTATTTGTAGGCCACCTCGCGGTTGAAAAACATGGTGTCGCCCGGCTCCCTGCCATGATCCCGCAGGAACAATACCCGGTTAAAAAGGTCTTGATCGTCAGTCACCAGCATTCCACCTTCGCCGGTGGTAAGTGTTTTGGAGCCATGAAAGGAAAAAACGCCTGCCCGGCCAAAACTTCCGGCAGCCCTGCCCTTGTACTCCGAGCCTATGGCCTCGGCAGCATCCTCCACAAGTGCAAGGCCGTGTTTCAGGCAGACAGCAGAGATTGCATCCATGTCCGGCATGGACCCGTAAAGGTCAACGGCAATTACCGCGCGGGTCTTTTTTGTTATGCACGCTTCAAGGCTTTGGGGGCAAAGGCACCAGGTATCGGGCTGTATGTCTGCAAAAACCGGCGTTGCTCCAAGATACACAACCGGGGCAACACTGGCTATCCAGGTAACATCGGGCACCACCACCTCATCGCCGGGGCCTATGCCTAAAGCCGTCAGGGCAAGGTGTATGGCAGAAGTGCAGCTTGGCAAAGATGTTGCAAAATCAGCGCCCACAAACTTGGCAAAGGCCTTTTCAAACCGCTCGTTATACTCCCCGGCCCGCCCGTACCAGGCATTCTGGGCCGCATCTGCCACAAGGGCAACTTCCTTTTGGGTAATCCACGGCCCTGCGATGGGGATGTCTTTTTTTACCGGACACATTTCAGGTATCCTTCCGGCGCTACTGTGAGCAGGAGCTTGTTTTGAATTTCAAAATCAATTTCAAAGCGATTGTTGTTTTTCAAAAACTCGAATACTGCGGTTTTGGGGTTATCTCCCCTATCCCAGGGGCGATCGCCAAAAAAGCCGGGGGGCATATCTTCAATGGCAGTGTCGAAAACCACCAGATAACTGCCTGGGGTGACAAACCCTGAATAGGCATGAAGCTCTTGAAGCACATGCTCATGGGTGTGGTTGGAATCCAAAGCCACCAGAACCCGCTTTTTCCCATGAGCCATTTGTGCGGCCTTTTTGACAATATGCGGATCAACGGAGGAACCTTCCACCAAGGTGATGCGCTTGAACATGGGATGCGTTTCAATGGCTTTGCGGTTATGTTCCCTTATATCAATATCAATTCCTAATACCTGTCCGGTGCCGCCTATAAGCTCAAGCATGGAAGCATAAAAAATGAGAGAGCCGCCATGCGCCACACCTGTTTCAATAATAAGTTCAGGCTTTAAATCCCATATTATTTCCTGCATTGCCACCATATCCTGGGGCAATTGGATGATTGGCACACCCATCCAGGTAAAATGATAGGTGTACTTGTATTTTGCCGAATCCCGGATAAAATCCATTGCCATCCGATAAAGGTTTCTATCCCTACCCTGGGCTGCAATAAGCTCCTTGCCTTCTTCCACAGTTTCCCCTTCCTTTATTTGCGGACACCGACAGCATAAATTATGTTGCAATCTTGGGGCCTTTGTTTGCCAAACTCGTAACAGGCATCGCAAAAGGCCTGCCGCCAGTCCTTTGCTTTTTCGGCTCCAACGCGGCCCCAGCCAAAACCGCCGCTTTCCCAAGGGCCTTCTTTCAAAAACCAGTCAATCTGGGCCTGGGAAAGCATCTTGTAAAAAACCCCGCCGGTTTTTATAATTTTTAGCCCTGCTCCTTCAAAGTCCTTTACCAGGCGCTCCATATCATAAGCCCTGCGGTGCCCTAATATTTCCCTATCAAAAGGGGAAAGCTCATATTCATCTGCAAGAGAACCCATGAGTCTGGCAATTCTTCTGTTGACTGCCACAGCGTTAGGCACATGGGCTATCAAAACACCTTCATGGGACAAATTGACAAGGGTTTGCTCAAGCAGGCCAACAGGGTCCTGAACATGCTCCAAAAGGGTTATCATGGTGATGGTTGAAAATTCTTCTGGTTTGCAGAACTCTTCTGCAAGGCAATGCTCAAAATGAATTTCGGGATGGCTTTTCAGCGCTTTTTCAATGTGGGCGCGAGATGCATCCACACCCACAGTTCTCTCAAAATAGGGGGCAAGTTCGCTGGTAAGCTTTCCATTGCCGCAAGCCAGATCAAGAAGGGCGGGAGGCCGCAGATTTTCAATGATGCTCTTTACAATGTAATGGCCAAGAATGTTTTCATAGGTGGAAAAAAACTCTCCCCTGCGCCATGGAAAGGTTTCCTGCTTTTCAATTTCAGAGGTTTTTACATCATCTTTTGTTAAATCATCCATGCACAATTCTTTCTTTTGCGGATTGGATAATTTCATCCAGGCCTTCTTCAATTGAAACCCCGGCACTCCAGCCAAGCTTGTCATGCGCCAGGGATGAGTCCATTGCAATGTTGCCAACCACATCTTCAATTTCAATATGCCGTATAAGGGATGAAGAGCCAGTTTTATTCACAATCATTTCTGCCACTTCCCTGGTTGTAGTAACCTTGCCTGTGCCAATGTTGAAAGAGCCTGCTTGGCCACTTTCCGCAGCTTTTACTATTGCAGCACGAAAATCGCTTATATGCATAAGGTCCAGGGCTGGAAAGGCGTTTTTGTATTGGTGGGTTATGATGGGCCTGTTTGCCAGGGCTTTATCCAGAAAGTTGAAAATAAAGCGGGGTCTGTCACTTCCCGGCCCGTAAACAGGGCTTCCGCGCAAGATGAGGGGGGCAGGCATATTGCCGGTTCTTGCATGATTTTCAATAAGCACTTCGCAAAGCATTTTGGTCTGGCCATAGGTTCCTTTTGGATTCATGGCATTATTTTCATTTGCAATAATTTCACTTCCCGCATAGCCCGAATAAACCTCCCAACCGCTGGTGTAAACCAGCCGTATGCTGTTTTGGGAGCAGACATCCAGAATATTTTTAAGCATCAGCAGGGTTATTCCCACAGCTTCGTTTACGGTATAGACCCTGGGCGAGGCAAGATGAAGCAGGGTATCTATTCCTGCCTCCTTTACCATCAAATCCAGTTCCACAGTATCTTTGAGCAGGTCAATTTTCTCCCGTGCAGGCGAAAAAACGGTGTGACCAAGGGCCTCAAACATTGCTGGCAGGTCCCTGCCGATAAATCCGTGCGCTCCTGTAATGAGTATCCGTTTTTTATCAGGGTCTGTGTTCAAGGCAATGGCGTCAGGCTCAACAGCTTTCAAAACCACATTTAACACTTCTATTTTTATGGATTTTTCACCGGAAGCATTCATTACCTGCCGGACAGCATCGAAAAATGAAATCCCCTTTAATCGGGCAAGAATGCCCGAAGCAACAGCATTGCTGCGCGACATGCCATAATCGCAACAGACCACGACTTTTTCGCCTGCAGCAAGGCGGGCGCACCCCTCCTCTATTTTGCCTTTCACTGCTTCAAGGGGGTTTCCAGCCTTGTCCACCAAGTCCCGGACATCAAGAATGTATATGCCTGTTGTTCCGTGAACCTTAAAATAGTTGCCTGTCCCTAAATTTGGTGTAATCCAGCAAATCATTTCTTGATATCTCCAGAAGGCACAAAGGTTTCGCAAAGCGATCTTAAATAATATCCTTCTGAAATTGTGCCTGGCGCTTCATATTCTCCGGTTTCAAGAAAACGGATAAAAAAATCAATTTCGTTGAACCCGGCCAGCGCCCGCAGGTAGGTGGTGGCTGAAAATCGGGGATTGATTTCAAAGGGATAAAAAACACCATTGTGCAACCGCCCCTGAATATTCAGCGGCCCTGTGCTGCCAGCAGATTGGGCGATATTTTCCGCAACTTTCCTGACTTCAGGAAAATCCCCAATATAACCCTGGCTGTATCCGCT
>JASEHB010000252.1 GCA_030018745.1 Desulfatibacillaceae bacterium
AAGCTCTTTTTGATGGTCTTGAAAAGCTCGTTCATGCCAATGGCAGGCCCGCAGGGGACAACCTGGCTCATGGCCTTGTAGTAATGCAGGGGGTCATAGTTCAAGTTACGCCATTGAATCATTGAAACAGGGCGCTTTTCCAGAAACTTCATTAATGCGTCAACTTCCTGGGGGCTGTCCGTGAAGCCTGGCTGGTGCAGGTAGTTAAGCGACACCCACACGCCGTAGGTCAAAGCCAGGTCTATGCTTTCAATCACATCTTCAAATGCGTAGGAGGGCTTGAAGTAGGCATTGTAGCAGGACTTTTGAAAGGAGTTTATGCTCACCCTTACAGAATCAATGCCTGCATCAAGGCATCGCTCCAAAAGGTCTGGCCTGCCTGCATTTGTGTTTATGTTTATGGTGCCGTTTTCCGCCTGCGCCCTTATGCCGTAAATGGCCGGAACAACCGAATTGGCAGCCAGAAGGGGGTCGCCCTCGCAGCCCTGGCCAAAGCTCACAACACCCTTGGGAACCTTGGCAAGATGCCAGAGGGCCACCTCCACAATTTCAGCAGGCTCCGGCATGAAATTGATGCGATCCTGCGAATGATGAACAGCGCCTTTTTTTTGAAGGGAAAGGCAGCCCAGGCATTGGGCGTTGCAGGCAGGAGCTGTGGGCAGAGGGGCTTCCTCCCTGCCTATGAAAAAATTTTTGGCTGCCGGGCAGCCATAAACAAGGGCGCATTTTTCCAGGTGCTTTACAAGGCGGTTGTGGTGAAGGTGCTGGCGAATCCTGCTTATGCCCTCCCTTACCTTGTCGCGGCTCATGAGCCGCAAATCCTGCCGCCTTGAGGAATCCACCTGTACGCAGGTGCTGGCAAAGCCTTTTCCGTCCCAGGCGCAGGCCCCGTAGGAAAAAAGCGGCAAGGGCGGGGCTTCCTCCTCCTGCTCATAAGCACACAGGGCTGTGGCCGCATAGCCCGGAGAATTGAAAGCCGCCACAGGGAAAAGCCGCTCCCCCGGCTCAAAGGGGTTTTCCCAAAGAGTGACAAGCTGTTCGTCTTCAGGGTCCCACACCACAGGCGCTCTTTCTGGCAGGTACATAAGCTCGCTGCCAAAGGGAACCGGCTGAAGGTCTGCTGTTGTGAGGGGTGTCATGCCCGGCCCGGCCATGCCAACTGCCACAAAGCCGGGCAGCTCGAATATCTCCCCCCTGGAATTGGCCCCAAGGGCCATGCAGAAAGATTTTTTGGGCTGGGCCATGTTTTAATGCCTGCCTTTTGCCGGGCTGCGCCAAAAAACCCGGTCTTTTAAATAACCCTCTTAATAGGGAGTATGCCTTTTTATTTCTTTAAAAAGTTAAATTAACATGAGGCTTTGCTGCCCGTCAAACCTGGTTTATGCGACTATCTGCCGTAATCATCCTCCACACGCACAATGTCATCCTCGCCCAGGTAGGCCCCTGTCTGAACCTCCACAATTTCAAGGGGTATGGAGCCTGGGTTTTCCAGGCGGTGAACCGTGCCAAGGGGGATGTAGGCAGACTCATCCTCTTTTACCGTGAGCTGTTTTTCTCCGCAGGTGATGATGCCTGTTCCCCGGACAACCACCCAGTGCTCGGCCCGGTGATAGTGCTTTTGAAGGGAGAGGCGCGCGCCCGGCTTCACCACAAGGCGTTTCACCTGAAAACGGGAGTCCTCTGTAATGACTTCGTATGAACCCCAGGGGCGAAGCACCTTTTTGTGGGAGAGCACCTCGCCCCTTTTTTGCTCCCGAAGCCTTTCCACCACATGGCGCACCTGCTGGGCATGGCTTCTGGGGGCAACAAGAACAGCATCAGAGGTTTCCACCACCACATGGCCGGAAAGCCCCACTGCGGCCAGAAGCCTGCTTTCCGCCCGTAGCACACAATCGGTAACATCGTGGGCGCACACATCGCCGGAAATCACATTCTGCTTGTCATCCTTTGCCCCCACCTTCCACAGGGCCTCCCAGGAGCCAAGATCGCTCCAGCCCATTTCAACCGGAACAACGCAGGCATTTTCGGTCTTTTCCATCACAGCATAATCAAGGGAGATGGACGGGCAGCAGGAAAAGGCATCTTCATCCAGGCGGAAAAAGTCAAGATCCTCAATGCCAAGTCTCACAGCTTTTGTGCAGGCCTCAAGCACCTGGGGCGCGTGAATGCGCATCTGCTCCAAAATGCTGGAAGCTGTGAATACGAACATCCCGCTGTTCCAGTAATATTGGCCTGTTTCCAGGTACTTTTTTGCTGTCTGGGGCGCGGGTTTTTCCACAAAGCGGGCCACTTCAAAGGCGTTTTGACCATGATTTGGCATGGGCTGGCCCCGCTGGATGTAGCCATAGCCGGTTTCCGGTCCATCGGGCACAATGCCGAATGTGGCGCAATACCCCTCTTTGGCAAGGCTTACGGCAACTTCCAGAGCCTTGTGAAAGGCCTGGGGGTTTTCAATGAAGTGATCTGCCGGAAGCACCACAAGAACCGGGTCCTCCCCCTTCTCACAGGCTTTTATGGCCGCAACAGCCACAGCCGGGGCCGTGTTCTTGCCCAAAGGCTCCAGAATTATGGCTCCTGGTTTTTCGCCCATGAGCCTAAACTGCTCGGCCACAAAAAAGCGGTGGCTCTCGTTGCAGAGCACAAGGGGCGGGGCAAGGCTGTTGGCAATCTTCAAGCGCCTTGCGGTTTCCTGCATCATTGTGCCTTCCCCAAACAGGGTGAGAAGCTGCTTGGGGTAATAATCCCTTGAAAGGGGCCAAAGCCTTGTTCCCGAGCCTCCGGCAAGGATGACGGGAAGAATCATGCGCTGCTCCTTAATAATCCTGGCTTGCGTCATCAATTCCCGATTGGGCCAGACGCAAAAGGTATTTTCCGTAAATTGTGCCTGCAAGGGGAGTAGCCAGTTTTTCAAGCTGCTCACCGGAAATGTAACCCCTGCGCCAGGCAATTTCCTCCGGGCTGGCAATCAAAAGCCCCTGGCGCTCCTGAATTGCCTGAACAAGGGCCGATGCCTGGCTCAAGGCCTCGAATGTTCCTGCGTCCATCCAGGCTATTCCCCTGCCAAGCACAAGAACCGATAGCAGCCCCTTTTCAAGGTATGCCCTGTTGATGTCGGAGATCTCAAGCTCGTTTCGCTTTGAGGGCGTCAGCTCCTTGGCCATTTCCACCACCAGATTGTCGTAAAAGTAAAGGCCCGGCACGGCTAAAGATGAGCGCGGGTTTTTGGGCTTTTCCTCAATGCTTGTTGGGCGGCCTTCTTCATTTAGCTCAATAACCCCGTAACGGTTTGGCTCCCTTACCGCATATCCGAAGATGAGCGCGCCGCTGTCTATGGCCGCACCTTTGGCCAAATAGCTTTCCAGGCTGTGGCCGTAAAAGATATTGTCCCCCAGGATGAGGCATACGGAATCTCTGCCTATAAAAGATTCTCCTATGACAAGGGCTTGGGCAATGCCTTCCGGACGGGGCTGGACAGCATAGGAAAAATTCACCCCCCAGTCGGAGCCGTCCTTTAAAAGGGCTTCAAAAAGGGGCAGGTCTTTAGGCGTGGAAATGACAAGGATGTCGCGGATTCCGGCAAGAAGAAGAACTGACAGGGGGTAGTAAATCATGGGCTTGTCAAAAACAGGGATGAGCTGCTTGCTCACCGCCAGGGTGGCCGGGTGCATACGGGAGCCTGTACCGCCTGCCAGAATTATGCCCTTCATGCCTCCTCCCCGCCCGGCCAATCAGCCGGTTGATCCCCATAGATAAGCCCTGTCTGACTTTTAATGCCTCTGTTTAATACAAAAGGATTTGGGTTTACAAGTCAGGTCTTGCACTGCTATAAATTTTAATATGTAAAAATTTGCTCAAAGGAGGTTTGCCATGAAAAAAATCCTTTGTCTTGCGCTATGTGTTGTCCTTTTCCCTGCCCTTGCCCTCTCCATGCAGCTTATGACCGATGAGGAGCTTGAGGCCTTTGTGGCACAGTCGGGCATTGTGCTGGAAGTGCTCATGCAGGGAGCAATGGGTGAGCCGGGCCTTTTAACCCAGGCCATGTTTGAGCAATGGGATGCCTTGAGCGATGCAGAGCAGGCTGTTGAGAGAAGAAATATGATAGAGGCCTGGAATTCCATGAGCGATGAGGATCGGGCCATAATTGCGAACCGGGCCTTTGAAATCTGGGCAGCCATGACCAAAGAAGAGCGCGATGAGCTGAACATTGACATCGGCGAGCACATCGGCGCCCTTACGCCTGAAGAGCGCAGCATTGTAAAGGCCTTTGTGCTGGATACGGTCCGCAATTTTTCCGATGCACAGAAGCAGGTGCTTGTGGAGCATATCCGCGACAGTATGCTGGCGGCTTCTCAAACTTTGCAGGAGATGCACAGGAATCTAAATCCTTAAGTATTGGGGCGGCACCAGGAAGACGATAGCTGCGTTGCGCTTCGCTTTGTATCTCGGTCATGTACTATGAGTACACTCCCTCGATCCAAATCTCGCGCGCCTTGCTCTTGTCTCCCTGGAACCGCCCTGTACTCTTGTGATTAGAAAGAGAAATCACCCTGCCCGGCAAAGCGCAACGCAGCGCGGTAGATTGGGCTAGCGCAGAGGTAGGTTGGGCTAGCGCAGCCAAAGGCAAGCGTAGCCCAACAAAAACAACACGCCGGGGGCAACAAC
>JASEHB010000253.1 GCA_030018745.1 Desulfatibacillaceae bacterium
CGCCCCACTGGGGCCTTGGATGGAACAGAAAGCTGTTTATGAGCGGATTATCCAGTTGCAAAAGGGCGCTTTGGGCCTTGTCCATCTAAAAACCCTTTTAAAAGAATTGACTGCAACACCTTGTTTTTTTGAGGGGAGGGGGCTTTTTCCCTATAAAGCCCCCTCCTCCGCAACTTTTTGCTGCTTTTACTTTTGGCCTTTGCCCCTACCTGCGGCCTGTGTGGCCTTTGGGGATGCGGCCCGTATGCACGCATTCCGAGCGCAGGCGGCGGCCCACAATGCGCTCCACCATTGCGCCTGCTTCAAGGAGCTTGTCAACATCAAAGCCTGTGTCTATTTCCATTTCATCCATCATCACCACCATGTCCTCTGTGGAGACCAGCCCGGTGATGGAGGGGTCTGCATAGTAGTATGCGCCGGTTCCGCCAACAGGCACGCCGTCCACAAAGTTGGCGGGCTGTCCGCCTATGCCGCCAAGGGTGCCTTCAAAGTGGGTTATGCCTGCCTGGAGAGCTGCAAGCACATTGGCAAGGCCCCATCCGCGGGTCATGTGAAAGTGCGCGATGTGAAGATCCGGGTTGGGGAGTGCGTCCAGCACCATGGAGAAGTATTCGTAAACCTTGTCCGGGGGCGCGGATCCGTCATGATCCGCGTGCTCAATGTCGTCTGCGCCGATATCGAGCCAGCGCTTTGTGAACTCCAAGGCTTTTTTAAGCTCCGTGGGGCCTTCAATGGGGCAGCCCCAGATGGTGGAAACCGTGCCGCAGACCTTCAAGCCCACTTCATGGGCCTTGGGGATGATGTCCTCGCACATCTTCCAGTATTCCGCCAGGCTTATGCCGGAGTTGGTTCTGTGGTGGCTCTCGGAGGTGGAGACCATGAACAGGATGCGGTCCGGGCCTACACCCTCCTTGCGGGCCTCAATGGCGCGCATGGCGGCCTTTTCACGGATGGTGATGTTGCTGATGACAACATCATCTATAAGGCCCTTGACCTTCTTGCTGTTTCGCAGGCGCTTCATCAGCTCATCTGCATCCTTGAATTGGGGCATGAGCTGGGGCGGGCCGTAATTGGTTATCTCCATGTGTTTGACACCTGCCTGGATGAGCTTTTCCGCCACCCAGAGCTTGGCATCCGTGGGGATGAATTTCTCCTCGTGCTGGAAGCCGTCCCTAACAGTGATGTCGCCTATGACCACCTTCTTCGGATACTTCAGTTGCGCCATGAAAGTCTTCTCCTTTTTGGCAAGGTTATCCCCCTTGTAAATTCCCGCGAAGGCCTTTTGAGCCTTGCATCCGGGCTTGTACTTTCTGGAAAACCGCTAAAAACGCAGGTTGCCGAATGCCGGCTCGCCGATAGGCTCAAGCAGGCTCACTTCCAGCGCCATGACAAGCCATTTTCTTATTTCGTCAAACTTGAGCACCCTGTCGTTGTAAAGGCGCGCCCCGCAGTAGAATGGATGGGCCTCGCCGCCGTACTTTTCCGCCATTTTTTCGCGGAAGGCCTGCCTTTCCGGCTCCTGCATGGGCTGTCCGGCTGCCTCGCGCTTTTTTTCCTCAATTGTAAGAAGGACCGAAGCAGCGGAAAGGCCACTCATGACCGAGGTGCGCGAGCGCATGGTGTGAAAGAGAAAGTGGGGCCTGTATGCCCTGCCGCACATTCCGTAGTTTGCAGCCCCATGATCCGGGCCTATGGCCACCTGTATGCGCGGCACCTGGGCGCAGGCCACGGCCCGCACCATGTCTGCCCCGTATTTGCCTATGCCTTCGTGCTCCGAGGCCGAGCCAACCATGTAGCCGGGCGAATTTTGGAGAAAGAGCAGGGGGATTTTTGCGTGGCTGCACCGGATTATCCACTCTGTGGCCTTGCGGGCCGACTGGGTGAAGATTATGCCAGCCCCGTTGGATGCAACCACGCCAACCGGGATTCCGCCAATGCGCATTTTGCCGCAAACAATGTTGTCGCCCCTGCCGCGGGCATATTCCTTTTTGTATTCCAGAAAAACGCCGCCATCAGCAAGGGCAGGCAGAATCTCGCGGATACGGATGCCCTGGTAGATGTTTACGGGCAGATTTTCGTAGATGCTCTCCGGCGTCAGCCTGGGGGCTTGGGGTTCTTCCCGGTGGATAAGCGGCCTGCGGGGCTTTTCCATGGAAAGAAGCTCCCGCACCTTGGCAACCGCCTCATCCTGGCTTTTGCAGAAGTGGTCTGCCCCGCCGGAAATGCCCGTATGCACCTTTGCCCCGCCAAGGTCCTCTGCGCTTATGACCTCGCCCGTGGCGGCCTTTACAAGTGGCGGCCCGCCTAGAAAGGAGTAGGCCAGCTTGTCTATCATCACGGCCTCGCAGGCCATGAATACGATGTAGGCTCCGCCTGCGGTGTTGCCGCCTGTGGAAAGGGTTATCTGCTTCAGCCCCTTGGCGCTCATGCGGGCCATGTTGTAGAAGATTGAGCCAAACTGCTGGTCATCAGGGAAGATTTCCGCCTGCATGGGCAGAAAGGCCCCGCCGGAATCAGATATGTAAACGCAATTCAGGCCGCAGCGCTCGGCAATGGCCTGGGCGCGCATGTGCTTTTTCAAGGTTATGGGAAAATAGGTGCCTGCCTTAATTCTGGAGTCATTGGCAAGAATGAGCGTCCAGTTGCCGTGGATTTTGCCAAGCCCGAAAACAAGCCCTCCGCATGGCACATCATCAACTTCCGGGTAGTTCATTCCAAACCCGGCGATTACGCCAAGCTCAAAAAACTCTGTTTCCGGGTCTATGAGCTGGCCGATTAGCTCGCGCACAGGCTTTTTGCCCTGCTTGGCAAGGCGCTCCACAGCCTTCTGGCCGCCGGGCATCATGGCCTTTTGCATGAGGGCTTCAAGTTCCTGCTCCTGGGCCTGCCAGTGCAGGCGGTTTGTTGTTTTTGCGTCATCGGGCATGAGTTTATTTTCCCTTGTATTGGGGTTTGCGCTTTTCACGAAAGGAGGCAAGGCCTTCAAGCCTGTCCTGGGTGGGTATGGTAAGCCAGTAGGCGTTGCTTTCAATGGCAAGCCCCGTGCTTATGTCTGTTTCAAGCCCCTGGTTGATAGCGTACTTGGCCTGGGTTACGGCAATGGGGCCGTTTTCACATATCTGCTGGGCCATTTCCAGGGCGCTTTCCATGAGCTTTTCGGGTTCAACTGCCCGGTTGATGAGGCCTATATTAAGGGCCTCGTCCATTTTTACCGTGCGGCCCGTGAAGATAAGCTCCTTGGCAAGGCCCCTGCCGATGATTCTTGGCAGGCGCTGGGTTCCGCCTGCTCCGGGGATTATGGCAAGCCTGGTTTCGGTAAGGCCCATAACCGCGCTGTCTGCTGCAATGCGGATGTCGCAGGCAAGGGCAAGCTCCGTGCCTCCTCCAAAGGCCGCGCCGTTTATGGCTGCAATCACGGGCTTTGGCAGGTTTTCTATTGAGGTGAAAAGGTTGCGGATGGTAAAGATGAACTCCCGCACCTGGACCTCGGAAAGAGTGGCCCGCTCCTTCAAATCCGCTCCCGCGCAAAAAGCCTTGTCGCCTGAGCCGGTTATGATGATGCAGCGGACATCGCTGTCAAAGCGCACCTTGTCCACCTGCCCGGCAAGGGCGCGCAGCATTTCAAAGTTGAACGCATTGCGCATTTCCGGCCGGTTCAAGGTGAGAACAAGCACCTGGCCCTGTTTTTGGGCCAAAACAAGCTCTTCCATTTTTTTGTCCCCCGTTGTCCAAAAAGAAAATATCAGAAAGATAAACTACAAAAGCAAAGCCTGCCGGTCAAGACCAATCGCCAGGAAGTAAAACAGGAAAACGCAAAAGGAAAAGGGGGAGCTATTGGCCTGATTTATAAAATGACATACAGCGCAGGGGTTCTGGTAAGGGCTTTTTTACAAAAAACCCTTTATTCCGCGGGCTTGTTTTTTGGGGAATTACTCTTTGTTTTTCACTGCTCCCGGTCAGCAGCTTTGCCCTTGCCTTTGGGAATGCCATTGAAATAGCAGCCCACGGGCCAGAGGTTGGCCGCAGCCCCAAGGCAGCGGTTGCAGTTTTCGCACAGGGCTTTTTGGGAGCGGGAGTCTGCAAACTTGATGACAAGATTTGGCTCCCGCAGAAAGGGCCGGCACATGCCTATGCAGTCTGTAAGGCCCTTGCTTACAGCAGACTCCATCTGGGCCAGGGTGCGCATTCCGCCAACAGTTATTATGGGAATGCCCGGCACCTGGGCCTTTATTGCTGCCGCGTCTTTTAAGTTCCAGCCCTCCACAAAGCCTGTGTCCTGGCGCTCCAGGGCTTTTAGGGAGAACCAGGCCAAGGGCTTTTTCCACCAGGGCAGACTGCGGATTATCTCCCTTGTGGGAACCTTGCCCCGCCACATCTGCATATTGCTGTAAAGAAGTGTGCCGGAAGCTATTTCCAGGGCCGCCACTCCAAGGTCCTTGAGCCATGCTGCATATTCAATGGCCATTTCAAGGGTGATTCCATCGCCGGGGGTGGCGTCTTGAGTGTTTATTTTGACGATTATGGGCATAGATTTGGAAACAGCCCCCTGCATGGCAAGGATGACCTCCTTGAGCAGGCGGAAGCGGTTTTGGCTGGAGCCTCCCCACATATCCTGACGCTGGTTGAAAAAGGGGGAAAGGAATTGGTTTAGAAG
>JASEHB010000254.1 GCA_030018745.1 Desulfatibacillaceae bacterium
ATGTTTTTGAGGAAGGCCGCCAGGTTATCGGTGAGCCAGGCCCAGGTTTTTTCGTCAATATCAACAAGCTTTGCATCTGCCTGGGAAAAACCTTCTATGGGGCCGCGGAAGAAGATTTGGCCGCGCACCATGCCAACACAGGGGCGATAACCCAGTATGTTTTCGGGCGTTTGAGCCTCATGCCCGCAGATAACGGCAATTCCCCCGGCCATGAATTCTGCAAAATAGTCTCCGGTGGAGCCTAGAACCCAGAGCTGGGGCGGGGCAAAGCGGGGGTTGGCCTTGGTCATGGTCATGCCGCGCGCGCCGATGCTGCCCGCGATTTGGATTGCGCCCTGGGCCATGGCATTGCCGCAGCCGTTGGCCGCGTTGCCGTGCACAACAATAAGCGCCCCGGCGTTTAACCAGCCTATGTCATCGCTTGCAGGCCCATTGACCTCTATGCGGGTGTTGGGAAAACCCATTGCGCCCACGCGCTGGCCGCTGGCTCCATCTATGCGGATAAGGACGGTTTGGTCCCCTGCGGCCCACAGGCGGCCACCTATGCCGTGCTGGCCCCTGGCATTTACCACAAGGCTGCGCTTGCCGCTGGCTATGGCGTTTTGGATTTTTTCTTCCAGAACGCGGGATTCCACCCGGATTCCGTTTTCAATTCCCTGTATTGCAAAGGGTTTTGCCATGATTGTCTGCTCCGCAAGGCTTTTAAAGGCTTTTTTGCCCTTTTGAATCAGCCTATATGCAATATCTTATGCCCAGTCTCTGGGCAGCGTTGAAGTCGTCAATCCCCAAAGCGTCCGACATTCCTATGGGCAGGCTTGTGGAGCGGCCCAGTGGCGCGACTATCTTTTTAATTTCCGAATCAAAGGAGACAAACACATCCACAATGCGCTGGGCCACCTTTTCGGGGTCCAGCCTGCGGTAAAGGCGCGGGTCCTGGCTGGTTATTCCCTTTGGGCAAAGGCCAACATTGCAGATGTTGCACCTATCTGTTTCCGAGCCGACACAGCCTGCTGCTGCCTGCATGATGTACTTGCCTGTCTGCACGCCGGAAGCCCCAAGCATGATGAGCGACATTGCGTTTGCAGCCAAGTTGCCGTTTTTGCCCACGCCGCCGCCTGCAAAGAGAGGCAGCTCGTTCTGCTTGCCCAGCTTTACCAGGTTGAGATAGCAATCCCGGATATTGCTGGCGATGGGGTGCCCCATGTGATCCATGGAAACCGTGTAGGCTGCGCCCGTGCCGCCGTCCTCGCCGTCAATGGCAAGCCCGGCTGCATAGGGGTTGCGGGCAAGGTTGTTCAACACCGCAAGGCTGGTGTTGGTGGCGGAAATTTTTGGATAGACCGGCACCTTGAAGCCCCAGGCCATGTACATGGACTGAATCATCTTGGCCACGGATTCCTCAATGGAATACTTGGTCTGATGAGTTGGCGGGCTTGGCAGGTTGACGCCCTGGGGCACGCCGCGGATTGCTGCGATGAGCCGGTTGACCTTGTGCCACATGAGCAGGCCCCCGTCACCGGGCTTTGCGCCCTGGCCGTACTTTATCTCCACAGCGCAGGGGTCTTCCTTCATGTGGGGCAGGGCGTGGATGATCTCGTCCCAGCCAAAATAGCCGGAAGCTATCTGCAAGATAAGATACTTCAAAAAGCGCGAGCGCAGAATTCGCGGGGGGCAGCCGCCTTCGCCAGTGCTCATGCGTACAGGCATTCCCATCTGCTCGTTTAAGTAGGCCACGCCCATTAGCATTCCCTCCCACATGGTGGGGGAAAGCGCGCCAAAGCTCATGCCGCCGATAATCAGCGGGTAGATTTCCCTTACCGGCGGAATCCAGCCGCCGGAGCGCACAAGGGCAAGATTTTCCTCGGCAGGCAGAACCCGGCCTAAAAGGGTGCGCAGCTCAAACTCGTGGCGGCCTGCATCCAGGGCAGGGTCTGTTAGCATGGAAATCCGCGTGAACTTTATGCGGTCCAGAATGCCCGGCGGTGCGTTTCTGCGCCCGCCCCTGCGCCGCGGCTCGCCCTGCTGGTTTATGTGGAACTTTTGCTTGTCGGCCTCATCGCCGTGCATGGGCATTATGGCATCATTGGGGCAGACCAGCGTGCATGAGGCGCAGCCCACGCAGGCATGGGCCGGGTCAGTCAACTGGCGGATGCCGTAATAGACCTCAAAGACATTGGGCGGCTGCTTGGCTGCCAGAATATCTGTTTTTACTATGCGCTTGCGGAAAACCGCAGGCTCAATGGCCCCAACAGGGCAAACAGCCGTGCAGCGGCCGCACAGGGTGCAGCGCTCGCGGCTCCAATGCACCTGCCAGAGGAGATCTTTTACGCTTAAGCTGCTTGGGACAATGGGTCGCTCTGACGGCATATTTTGACCTCCCTGCGGGAAGGGGTGACTATTGCTGTATCCAGGTGCATGGGCTGGAAGTCCTTGCTCTTGTCGCGATCTGGAATGACGGCATCCAGGCCGCAGACTTCGGAGGAAAACACGAAGCAGCCCGGCTGACCGCCCACCACTCCGGGCCGCAGCTTCTTGCGATCCTGAACCATGAAAAGGGTTTTATCCGGCAGACAGCCTATAACGCAGTTGGGGCCGTCAATTATAAGAGGGCGGCAGGCGTTTTTAAGGTGCCACAAAAACTGGCGGTCCGGGTGCCGGGTAAGGTCTGTTTCCTGCAAAGGCGTTATTATGTGCTTATAATACTCAAGTGGCAGCTTCAGCGAATTGAGCATGAAATGCAGGATGTGGGTGAAGACCTCGGAGTCGGAATTGTAGCCCACATAACCGGCAAACCCGCGGGATGAAAGATACTCGCGAATGGGCACAAAGGCCGTGTTCTCGCCGTTTGTCATGGTGGCCACGCCCTGGATGAAAAAGGGATGGCAGGCGTAAAGGTTGATGGCGTAGTTGGTGTTCTGCCTGCCCTGGGCCAGAATAACCCTGGCGCGGAGATCCTCGCGATCCAGGTCCAGATACTCGGCAATGTGGCGCGGCTCGCCTATTTCCTTTATCATTATTACATCAGGCCAGAAGCTGTAAACTATCATGTCCTGGGCTGCCTCGCCCATGTTGCGCAGGGTGAGCCGCACATCCATGAGCCTGCGGCCTTTTTCCGCCTGGGGCAGGTGCTCCCAGTCATCAGGATATTCGTACGCACGGATTATGTATTTATCGCGCTTTGGCACACCCGGCGGAGGCGTGGCAGGCACCTTTATGCTGACCTTGTACTTGGTTACAAAGCCAAGGCGCATCATGAAGCGGTCCAGCCTTTTCAAGCCCTCGTTGGTGAAAATGCCCGAAAGCACAGGCGCATCCTTCATGCCTTCAAAGGGGCCGCCTAAGTCCGTAAGAAAAAGACCCATTCCAGAGCCGTCATGGCCTTCCCTCATCACATCAAGGGCTTCTAAAGCCAGCATGGGCGAAAGCGGGTCATTGCTGGTTACTGCAAAGAGTCTGCACATTGCTTGCTCCTTACTCCTTGTTTCCCATACCTGTTTACGGCAAGGCCTTGCGGCGATCCGGCCGACGCCAAACCGTTTCTGCAAACATTTATTAGTACACCTCAACACAATTGCTGCCAAGAAAAAAAAAGATTTTTTTGACCCCGGAAGGCCATAACCGCCTGCTGATTAACCGGCAGTAACAATAAAAGCAGAAAATTTATTTAGAGTGACAGGTTTTGCGCGGAAAAGCTCTTTATTACGGGCCTGTTGATCCATCGGCCCTGTCTTGCTACCTTCAAAAAGGCTTGCAATGCCCCTGCCTGGGAAGTATTTTTCCGGCCAGGCCGATTTTTTCCTTTTGCAGAAGCCTTTTTAAAAACAGGTGAAAGATGAAAGAGCGGTTCAAGAGGCTTTTTGCAGGCAGGGTTCCCGCAAGTTTGTGGGCGGACATAAACCGCAAGGTGGGCCAGGGCCTGCACCGGCACGATATGCTTGCTGACGGCGACAGGATTGTGGTGGGTGTTTCCGGCGGCAAGGACAGCCTTGTGCTGCTCTGGGTTTTGGCGGAGCGCCTTACAAGAGCGCCGGTGAAATACAGCCTTTTTGCGGTTCATATTAACCCGGGTTTTTCATCCGGGCACGAAAAAGCCATAAGCGATTTCTGCGACAGCCTTGAAATTCCTTTTTTTGCAGAGCAGACAGACTTTGGCCTTGTTGCCCACAGCGAGGCTAACCGCGAAAACCCCTGCTTTTTATGCTCCAGATTAAGGAGGCAGCGCCTTTTTGAGGCTGCCAAAAGGCTTGACTGCAACAAGATTGCTCTAGGCCACCACAAGGATGACCTTATTGAAACCTTTTTCCTTAATATATGCTACGCAGGCGAAGCTGCCGGTATGGCCCCGGCCCAGGTCTTTTTTAAAGGCGCAATCACTGTAATCCGCCCCCTTGCCTATGCAGATGAGGCCAAGATAGCCCGCTTTGCAAGCCTTATGCAGATGCCTGTTGCAAAGCTTGGCTGCCCCAGCGAGCAAAGCAGTAAACGCCGTTTGATGAAGGGCTACCTGGAGCAGCTTTACAGCGAGAACAAAAAGATTCGCGGCAACATCTTCCGCGCCCTTTCCCGCGGGTTTAAGGAATGAGCTTAACTGCAAACTGATACCAAGTTGCAACCAATGAGGTAAGATTACAACTTGCACAGCAGC
>JASEHB010000255.1 GCA_030018745.1 Desulfatibacillaceae bacterium
CCTGGCCGCAAATTAGGGTGCATAACCCTTGGTCAATGGTTTTGCGGGTTGCCCAGCCCGGATAGTTCACGGGCCAAGATGGCTTCCGGCAGCATAGGAGCTTTTGGCGGCCTGGGTTAATTTTGCAATTGTCATTGAATGCCATTGCACAAAAGGAAGTTCAACCTTTTTTGTTTATTCCCGGTTTGTGCTGCAAGGGCGCTAAAAGGCCTGCCTTGCAAAATCCACGGCATTTTTGATAACCGCAATGGCTGGTTGGGGCGGGGCTTCAAGCCCGTTTCTTTTCTGCACTTCCCTGTGAAAGGTCCATCTTGGGTGGTTGGTGGGGTGGATAAAGGCTTCCGGGTGGGGCATAAGCCCGAATATCCGGCCTGTGGGGTCGCATATCCCGGCAATATCATTGTGCGAGCCGTTGGGGTTTTGGGGAAATCTGCCCTGGGCCGGGCTGCCGTCCTGCATTGCGTAGGTGAGGGCTATCTGGTTGTTTTCCACCAGCCTGTCAAGCACATCCTGCTCGGCAAAAAACTTGCCCTCCCCGTGGCGGATGGGCATATCCAAAACGGAAAGGCCCTTTGTGAACACGCATGGGCTTTTTTCGTTTGCCGCAACCGTTACCCAGGCGTTGCGGAAATTGCCAGAATCATTGTAAGTGAGGGCCACGGTTCGCTTTGTGTAATCTTTTTCAAGGCCAGGCAGAAGCCCCAGGTTTACAAGGGCCTGAAAGCCGTTGCATATACCTATTACAAGATTGCCTGCCTCTACAAAGTCAAGTATCTCACGGCCCAGGTTGTATTTGAGCCTGACTGCCTGAATAACCCCGGCCCCGTGGTCATCTGCCCAGGAAAAGCCCCCCACAAAGGCGAGTATTTGAAAATCGGCAAGGCTCACCTCCTTGTTTATAAGGCTGTTTATGTGAACCCTTTGTGCCTGGCCGCCGGATTTTTCAAAGGCAAAAGCGGTTTCATGATCGCAATTTAGGCCATAGCCTGCCAGAACCAGAGCGCGGGGCGTCATATCAGACCTCCGAAACGCTGCTTCCAGGCAGCGCGAAGGGTATCCACATTGGTTTCCACAAGGTTGCGCCGGTCAAGGCCCCGGATTGCAAAATCGCCGGTATCTGAAACGGTGCCTATCCTTGCCACATCAAAGGCTGCAAGAGCTGCTTCAAAGTCGTGCCGGTTTTCGTGGCTCACGCTCACAACAAAGCGGCCGGCAGACTCGGAAAAAAGCAGGGCCAGGTCATGAAGGTTTCCCTCCCTGGGGACCTTTGCCAGATCCACAAAAAGGCCCAGGTCGCCAGCCAGCGCGCTCATGGCAAGGGCCACCCCAAGCCCGCCCTGGTAAACGCCCCGCACCGAGGCGCAAAGCCCCTGGTTTATGGCCTTGTGCAGGGTGCGGTAAAGGGCGATGTTTTCCGTTGGGTTTACAACTGGCACATTTTTGCCCAAATGCCCCAAAAGCTCGTAAAGCTGGCTTGCCCCAAGCTCGTTTCTGGTTATGCCCAGCACATAAATAAGGTCTCCGGGCATTTTAAAATCCGCTGTTGTGCAGTTTTTCACATCCGGCACAATGGCGGAAGTTGTGAAAAGAAGGGTGGGCAGGGCGCTAACCTTGTGGCGCTCGCCGTATTCTCCGGGCAGATGCCCGTCCACATACATGGAGTCTTTGCCGGAAAGAAGCGGAATTCCATAGGCCCGGCAGATATCTGCAAGGGCCATGCATGAGCGCACAAGCTGGGCGGCCTTGTATGGGCCATCCGGATTTTTTTTGGGGTCGCTTGCAATGGTGGGCCAGCAGAAGTTGTCCACGCCGCCTATCTGCTCCGGGTCTGCGCCCACTGCTATGACCCGGCGCACAGCCTCATCCATCACGCAGGCTGTCATGGCGTATGTATCAATGGCCGAATACCCTGGCAGCAGGGCCTGGGCGATTGCGATTCCTTTTTCTGATGAAAGCACGGGCCGCAAAACCCCGGCGTCTGAAGGCACATCTGCAAACACGCCCACAAAGGGCTTTATCACACTTGTTCCCTGCACCTCGTGGTCGTACTGGCGGTTTATCCACTCCCGGCTGCAAAGGTTTGGCATATTGAGCATATCGCAGAGAAGCCTGGTGTAAGAGCCTTCCGGAAAAGACAGCACAGGCTCGGACAGGCCCCTTTGCTCCGGGCTGGCCCATAGGGCTTCAAACTCCCACTGGGGAAAGTCCTCTGCCAAAAGGGAAAGGTCAACAAAGGCGCAGGTTTCACCCTTCCAGGTGATATGGAGTTTTCCCGAATCCGTGTAAGAGCCTATGACCGTGCTTTCCACAGCGTGCTTGGCGGAAAGATCCATGAATCTGGCCCGGTTTTTTTGCTCAATGGCAAGGGTCATGCGCTCCTGGGATTCGGAAATCCATATCTCCCACTGATCCAGGCCCTCGTACTTTAGGGGCACCTTGTCCAGCGCTATCTCAACGCCGCCGGAAAAGCGGGCGGATTCCCCCACGGATGAGGAAAGGCCGCCGCCGCCGTTATCTGTGATGAATGCTATGAGGCCCTCGTCCCTGGCCTCCAGCAGAAAGTCCATCATCTTTTTCTGGGTGTAGGGGTCGCCTATCTGCACATGGCCTGCCGGCGTGTTGGCGGAAAAAACCTCTGAAGATGCGGTTACGCCGTGTATGCCGTCCTTGCCCACCCTGCCGCCGCACATGACCACAAGCTGGCCTTTTTGAGTGGCCTTTTCCCAGGAGGGCTTGCCCCCAACCTTTGAGGGCATTATGCCAAGCGCGGTTACAAAGACCAGGCACTTGCCCAAATAGCCCGGATGAAAAAAAAGGCAGCCCGTGGGTGTTGGTATGCCGGATTTGTTGCCCCCGTCCCGCACGCCCTCAATTATGCCGTCCAGCAGGCGGCGGGGGTGCAGCTTCGGGGTGAGGGGGCCATCATAATCGCGGGGGCCTACGCAAAAGCCCCAGGTTCCGGCAATTAGCTTTGAGCCAAGCCCCGTGCCCATTGGGTCCCGATAAACCCCCACAATACCTGTTATGGCGCCGCCGTAGGCCTCCATGTTGGAGGGCGAATTGTGGGTCTCGCCGGTTATTGTATAGCAGTTGTTCTCATCAAAGCGGGCAACCCCTGCGTTGTCCCACAGCACGGAGACCACCCAGGGCTTTTTGGCCTTTATTTCAAGGGTGGGTTTTTCAATGTAGGTCTTGAAAAGGCTGTTTATTTCAAAAACGCCGGGTTTTCCCTGCTCCCGGTAAAAGAATTTCCCGTTAAAAGTGTTGTGGTTGCAATGGTCGCTTCTGGCCTGGGAAATGTATTCCAGCTCAACATCCGTTGGTTGGGAAAGCCCCACCCTGCGGCGGGCGGTGACAACCTGCTTTTGCTGAAAATATTTGCGGATGGTGGGAATGTCGTTGGGGTTTAAGGCAAGATTCCTTTTTTGGGAGACAGCAAGCAGGCTTTCATCTGAATCCATGGGAATGCTTGTCACCACAGGCTTGCGGTCAAGCAGGACCTTGGGTGCAATGATGCCAATGCCAGTGGAGGAATCCCAGTCTTTTTGAGAGAAGATTTTCACCTGCTGGATAAGCTCGTTTGCCAGAAGCTGTGTGGCAATTGTGTTGGCCTGCTCGCGGCTTATTTTGCCTTCAATGCAATAGCGGCGGGATGTATAGACCCGGCTTTTGGGCGGAAGCTTTTGTGCGAGTATGTCTTCAATGGCCTCAAGGGCTGTTGCGCCGGGGTTGTCGCGCACGCCGGGCCGGAACCCCACCCATATCGCCCAGTCAAAGGGAATGTCCAGAGGCTTGTAGGATGAAACCTGGGTAACGGGGTTGGTGAATATCTCCGTGCGGATGCTTTCAAGCTGGTCCGGCGAAAGGTCCATATCCAGGGTCAGAACTGTCACCACTCTGGCGGAATCTGCCGGGATGCCAAAGTAATCGCGGGCCTTTCTGGCAACAGAAGCGCCGTGGGCGTCAAACAGATGGGGCTTCAATGAAATTTCCAAGACAAAGGGCATAGGCTTTTTCCAGGGCAAGGCCTGTCTTTTTAAGAGCGGAGTCTGAAAAAAGGCCCTGCCTGACAAGGCAAACAGAGCCAGGGGTTTTTTGCGGCAAAGCCCGGCCAAAAACGGCAAACCGCTTTGCAGCAGTAGTATTGGAATATACGGGAATGGCTTAAAATGTCAATACAAAGGCGGCCCCAGGAAAACGATAGCTGCGTTGCGCTTCGCATCGGAATTTTAAGTCATGTACTATGAGTACACTCCCTCATTCCTCGCTTGCGCGCCTTGCTCTCCTTTCCCTGGAACCGCCCTTTGCGCCAGCGTAGCCCAACAAAACCACGCGCCGGACGGCAAGGGTGGCAAGGCAAAAAGGAAAACGGCCCTTTTGTTGGGCCACAAAAATCCGGAAACAGGCTTTTGCCTTCCAACAGCCTGAATTTGCCGGATTTTCTAGCCCAACCTACGAGGCTGCAAAGCAACGGCAGGTGTAGGTTGGGCTAGCAAATCCGGCACAAAAAGATGCGGGAAAGCTTTGACCTTTTTTCGGATTTGCGTAGCCCAACAAAACCAGGTGGCGGACGGCAAGGGTGGCAAGGCAAAAAGGAAAACGGCCCTTTTGTTGGGCCACAA
>JASEHB010000256.1 GCA_030018745.1 Desulfatibacillaceae bacterium
CTTCTGTCTTCTAACGTCTTACGTCTACCCCTCCTAACTACTGATAACCTGCATCAAACCCCACCCCCTTTCTGTCGAGATCATGAGCGGCCTTTTTAAGCCCTTCAATGAGGCGCTTGTACTCATCGGGGAAGGTCTTTTTAAGGGATGCGTAGCGCACCTCGCCTTCCAGGAAGGCGTCAATGGAGCCGTCCGGCTCCTTGGAGTCTAGAGTGAAGGGGTTTTTGCCCTCTTTTGCCAGCATTGGGTTGAAACGGTAAAGAGGCCAGTAACCCGAATCCACCGCCAGCTTTGATTCCTCCTGGCTTTTGCCCATGCCTGCCCGGATGCCGTGATTGATGCAGGGCGCATAGCTTAAAATAAGGGCCGGGCCGGGATAGCTTTCCGCCTCCATTACAGCCTTTAGGAACTGGTTTTTGTTGGCTCCCATTGAGACAGACGCCACATAAACATAGCCGTATGTCATGGCCATGCGGCCAAGGTCCTTTTTGCCTGTCTTTTTGCCGGATGCGGCAAACTTGGCCACAGAGCCCATGGGCGTTGCCTTGGATGACTGGCCGCCCGTGTTGGAGTAAACCTCCGTGTCCATGACCAGCACATTGATGTCCTCGCCGGAAGCCAGAACATGGTCCAGACCGCCGTAGCCAATGTCATATGCCCATCCGTCTCCGCCGAAAATCCAGAAGGAGCGCTTGGTGAGAAGACCCGCACCGGAGAATATCTCGTGGGTGATTTCCTCATCATCCATGCCATATTCCATAAGGGCGGCAATGAGGTCGTCTCCTGTCTGCCTGGAAAGGGCTGCATCGTCCCTTGCATCAACCCAAGCCTTCATGGCCTTTGCCACTGGTTCAGGCAGGCCGTTTTCGATGGCCTTTTCCATCTTCATCACAAGGCGGTCCCTCTGAACTGTCACCGCCTGGAGCATTCCGTAGCCAAGCTCTGCCGGGTCTTCAAAAAGGGAGTTGTTCCACACTGGCCCCTGGCCCTCCTGGTTTGTGCAGTAGGGCACGGAGGGGGCGGAGCCTCCCCAGATGGAGGAGCAGCCGGTTGCATTGGCTATCATCATTCTTTCACCGAAAAGCTGGGTGAGCACCTTTACATAGGGAGTCTCGCCGCAGCCAGCGCAGGCCCCGGAAAACTCCATGAGGGGAATCTCAAACTGGCTTCCCTTCACAGAGTCGCGCTTCAAGGGGTTTTGCTTGTGGGCAAGGGTCTGGGCAAACCGCTGATTGGGAACTTCAACACCCACCTGGGTTTCAATGGGCCGCATGACAAGGGCTTTTTTCTTGGCAGGGCAGATATCCGCGCAGTTGCCGCAGCCCTGGCAGTCCAGAGGATAGACCTGGATGCGGAAATGCAGGTCTTTAAGCTCCTTGCCAATGGCCTTCAGCGTGCTGAAAGTCTTGGGCGCGGCCTCTTTTTCATCTTCATCTACAAGCACGGGGCGGATTGCCGCATGGGGGCAGACAAAGGAGCACTGGTTGCATTGGATGCAGTTGTCTGCAATCCACTGGGGCACATCTATTGCAACGCCGCGCTTTTCATAGGCGGTTGTGCCAACAGGAAAAACACCGTCCGGGCTGAAGGCGGAAACAGGAAGCTCATCGCCCTGCTGGGCCAGCATTGGCCGCATGACAGAGCTTACAAATTCCGGCTCATGCCTGTGGGGCGCGCCCTCTGAATCAACAGCATTGGCCCAGGACTTGGGAACCTTGACTTCCTTAATGTTTTCAATGGTTTTATCAACAGCCTGGTAGTTCATCTGAACCACCTTTTCGCCCTTTTTGCCATAGGCCTTTTTAATCTCGTCCTTCAAAAGGCTTATGGCCTGCTCCACGGGCACCACCTGGGAAAGCTGGAAAAAGGCGGTCTGCATTATCATGTTTATACGCCCGCCAAGCCCGACCTCCGTGGCTATTTTCACAGCGTCAATGTTATAGAATTTGATTTTTTTGTTGGCGATAGTCGCCTTCATGGCAGCAGGAAGCTCTTTTTCAAGCTCCTTGCCGGACCAGGGGGAATTCAAAAGGAAGGTCCCCCCCTGCCTGATGCCTGCAAGAACGGCGTATTCGTGAATGTAGTTGGGCTTGTGGCAGGCGATAAAATCGGCCCTGTGCACCTGGTAGGTGGACTGGATGGGCTGCTTGCCAAAGCGCAGGTGGCTCACCGTGAGGCCGCCGGACTTCTTGGAGTCGTAGGCGAAATATGCCTGGGCATACATATCGGTGTTGTCGCCGATGATTTTGATGGCGCTTTTGTTTGCACCCACCGTGCCGTCCGAGCCAAAGCCCCAGAACTTGCAGGCGATTGTGCCTTGCGGAGAAGTCTCGACATCCTTTGGCACATCAAGGGATGTGTGGGTCACATCATCGTTGATGCCAACTGTGAAGTGGTTTTTGGGGCCAGCGGATTTCATGTTGTCGAAAACCGCCTTCACCATTGCAGGGGTGAATTCCTTGGAGGAAAGACCGTAGCGCCCGCCCAGAAGAACCGGCGACTCGCCGCGCTCCACAAAAAGGGTGCAAAGATCAAGATACAGAGGGTCGCCCAAAGCGCCCGGCTCCTTGGTGCGGTCCAAAGCCGTGACCACCGATGCCGTGGCAGGGAGAGCGCGAAGGAAGTGTTCGGCAGAGAAGGGCCGGTACAGGCGCACCTTGACAAGACCCACCTTTTCGCCAGCGGCCAGAAGGAAATTTATGGTTTCCTCAATGGTCTCGCAGGCAGAGCCCATTGCCACAATAACCCTTTCCGCTTCCGGGTGGCCCACATAGTCAAACAGATTGTAGGGGCGGCCCGTAAGGTTGGCCACCTTTTTCATGTTTGCGGCAACAATGTGGGGAACATCTTCATGAAAGGGGTTTGCAGCCTCGCGGTTCTGGAAAAATATATCCGGATTCTGGGCCGTGCCCCGCAGATTGGGCACTTCCGGATTCATGGCCCGGCTGCGGAACTCGCTGATGGCCTCGTAATCCACCAGCCTGGTAATGTCATCGTAATCAATGGTTTCAATCTTCTGAATTTCGTGGCTTGTGCGAAAGCCATCGAAAAAATGCAGAAAAGGAACCGAAGAATCAATGGCCGAAAGATGGGCCACAAGGGCAAGGTCCATGACCTCCTGAACAGATGCGGAGGCAAGCAGCGAAAAACCTGTCTGGCGCACGGACATCACATCGGAATGATCCCCGAAAATGGAAAGTGCGTGGGTGGCGATTGTGCGGGCGGAAACATGAAATACGCACGGCAGAAGCTCTCCTGCTATTTTGTACATATTGGGAATCATCAGCAGAAGGCCCTGGGACGCCGTGAATGTGGTGGTAAGGGCGCCTGCGGACAAGGACCCGTGAACCGCTCCGGCAGCTCCTGCTTCAGACTGCATCTCGCGGATGCGCAGGATCTGGCCGAATATGTTTTTCCGGCCTTGAGCCGCCCATTCATCAGAGGTTTCGCCCATTGGAGAAGACGGGGTTATGGGATAGATGGCAGCCACTTCGGAAAGGGCATACGCGATGTGGGCGGCGGCTGTGTTGCCGTCCATGGTTTTCATTTTCGGGGCCATGCGTTGTTTCCTCCTGTTTAAAAAATTACAATGAGCTGTCATAAACAAAAATATTTATAACAAACAGCCGTTTTTGTCAAAAAAGACAAAAACCATAGCGCCAGAAGCCCAGACGCCAACAAAGAACTCCGGTTAATGAAAAACAGCCAAGAGAATTGGACAGACCGGGACAAACCGGTTCTTCATTGGAAAGGAAAGGGGCGCGGGAACAAAAACCTCTCCTTTGTGCAACAGCTTTTTTAATCCTGTTCAAGGGCCAGCATTCTTCGCTTGAGAGCCAGGCCGCCGCCAAAGCCCCCAAGGGAGCCATCGCTTCTCACCACCCTGTGGCAGGGCACAAAAACCGGAAAGGGGTTTTTGGCCATTGTTGCGCCCACAAAGCGGGCGGCCTTTGGCCTTCCCACCGCTAAAGCCAGTTGCCCATAGGAGATGGTTTGGCCCCAGGGGATTTTCATGGTCTGGTAAAGCACAGCCCTTTCAAGCTCTGAAAGCGGCGAAAAATCCAGAAGCGGCAAATCAAAGACCGGCGGCTTGCCCAAAAAGTATCGGGCAAAAGCCTGCACCAGCCTTTCAAGTGCCTTGGGCGGCCTCAAGGTGCGTGCAAGCGTGAGGACCTCCGGGGGAAAGTCCTTTACATCCGGGCGGGGCAGCAGGCAGGCCAGAACACGAAGGGGTTTATCTGCATGTATTATGCCGCCTTCGCCAAATGGCGTTTCCACAAGGGTGCAACGGGCGTTTCGGCCAAAAGGGCGCTTTTGCATGGCCTTTTTCCAAAGGCTTCCCAGGTCGTTACCCAAGATTTGCGGGAGGGGCATCGGCAGCCAAAACACTACCCGCCCAGCTCTGCCCGCAAAACAAGACAAAACAGGCGTCCGAAGGGGTATGCACAACAGACGCCTGTCTTTGTCTGCTCTTTTTTCTGCAAAAGCCCCGGCAAGGGGTTTTTGCAAAAGATTTTTTAGGTTTCCTCAATGACAATTGCGCCCTGCTCGCAAACCTCAACGCAGGACTCGCAGCCCAGGCACTCATCTGCATTCACGGGAACAGACTTGCCGTCCT
>JASEHB010000257.1 GCA_030018745.1 Desulfatibacillaceae bacterium
GACCGAAATTGCGAGCGAAGTGCAACACAGCAGGCGTCCGCCTGGGGCGGCCAGGCGCACAGGGCGGTTCCAGGGAGTCGTGGGCAAGGCTTGCGGGGGCCGCCGGGACGAGGTGTACTTGTTGTACATCAAGTCCCGGCGCACCCCCGTGTAACGCCGCCCACGGCTTCCTGGGGCCGCCCCCAACTGCAAGGGGAGTCTGACTCATGCTGGGCGCAATCTGCGGCGACATAATCGGCTCGGTTTACGAGCGTTCGGGCAACAGCTTCAAGCAGGAGGATTTCCCTCTGTTTTCGCCGGGGTGCCGCTTCACGGATGACAGCGTTCTCACCCTGGCTGTGGCCTGGGCCATTTTGCAGGGGGAAGATTACGGCCAAGCCATCCGCAGCTTTGCCCGCAAATGGCCCCGTGCAGGGTACGGCGGCTCTTTTTATGCCTGGATGCGCTCGGATACTGCCGGGCCTTATTACAGCTTCGGCAACGGCTCGGCCATGCGGGTAAGCCCTGTGGGTTTTGCATTTGACAGCGCAGAGGAAGTGCTTTTGCAGGCAAGCCAAAGCGCAAGCCCCACCCACAACCACCCGGAGGGCATAAAGGGCGCCCAGGCCACGGCCCTGGCGGTTTTTATGGCCCGCACCGGCGCTTCCAAGCCGGAAATTGCAGGCGAAATAACGCGGCTTTTCGGCTACGACCTTTCCCGCACAACAGAGCAGATACGGCCCGGATACTCCTTTGATGTGACCTGCCAGGGGTCTGTGCCCGAAGCGCTGTGCGTTTTTTTGGATTCGGCAGGTTTTGAGGATGCCGTGCGAAAGGCTGTTTCTTTAGGCGGGGACACAGACACCCAGGCCGCCATTGCAGGGGCTGTGGCAGAGGCCTTTTACGGCGGGGTTCCGGCTGCCATTGCACAAAAGGCCCTGGAGTATCTGCCGGTTGAACTGAAACAGATAATGGAGCAATTTTACCAAAAGTACGCGCAGTAAGGCCTTTTGGCAGAAAGATGCAGCAGGCCGGGCGCAGATTAAACGGAGTTTTTTGATGAGGCCTTTTGTCCGGGGAAGACAGGCAGACAGCAACGGCGCTCCTGATGAGAACGGGCAGGAGCCTCTTGAGCTTCGTCCCCACTGGGCGCTTTTTCTGCACTGGACAAGGCTGGGGGCCATAATTTTTCTTGGCGTTGTGCTTCTCACAACACTCTATGTGCCGGAGGCGGTTTACGGCGAGGTTGCCGACTGGATAGCCAACGAGCCTCATCCGGCCATCTTTCTGCTGGCTGCAAGCCTTCTTCCGGTCATGGGCTTTCCCATAACGGTTGTAAAGGTGCTGGCAGGCATACAGTACGGCTTTTTCGGGGGGATGGCCGCCCTGGCCCTCATCATGCCTCTCAATCTTGCTGCAACTTATCCTGTTGCAAACTTTCTTCTGGACAAAGGCTCAAAGGAAAAGCTTGCCCTGTTTCAGGGCAAATTCCCCTTCCTTAAAAAAGACCGCCTTGTGTGGCCCATGATTCTGCTCTTTGCAGTGCCCGGCCCGCCCCATCTTTTAAAAAACTCCTGGGCAGCCTTGAGCGGTCTGGACTTTTTCCGCTATCTGCTTTTAGGCTCCATTGTCCATGTGCTTGTGTCCATGCCCTATGTTGCCTGGGGAATGTCCCTTGCAGAGGGCAACACAAGGGGCGTCATCGCCCTTACAGCCCTTCTTGCAGCCGCGGCATTTTTCGCCCGCTGGTTTTCCGGCAGACGCCGCAACCGGCTTTAGGGCGGATTTTTCATTAAAAAACAGGTGGATAATTTTTTAGATTGTCCCTGGCTAAAATTTTGCTGTATTTTATTTTGCAAAACAGGCACATTTTTTGGTGTTTTTCCTCTTGAAGTGATTGCAAAGCAAAAAACAGTTTGCGGGGGGGGTCTTTTTTCCAAAAAAGTTTCTCCCAGCAAAAAGCTTTGGTTTTGCAATTTTTCAATTTTCTCTCTTTTATGCGGGGTTGAAATGGGCAGCAGCAGTCTGGGCAGGGATTTGGAGGGGATTACAGGAGCCGGAAGCGTATTGGTGAACCCGGCGGACCTGTACGCCTACCGGAGTGACGCCACCTATGATTACGCCACCGGAGCGCCCGATGCCGTGGTGCTGCCCCAGACCACAGAGCAGGTGGCTGCAATTTTGCGCTATGCCTCTGGCCGGGGTATTTTTGTGACGCCCCGCGGGGCGGGGTCCGGCCTTTCCGGCGGGTGCACGCCCATTATGGGCGGCATTGTGGTGGATCTAAAGCGCATGAACCGCATTCTGGGTGTAAACCCCGGCAATATGACCGCAACTGTTGAGGCAGGCGTTGTGCTCGACAAATTCAAGGCTGCCATTGCACCTGAAGGCCTGTTCTACCCGCCGGACCCCCAGTCAGCCTCGGTCTGCACCATCGGCGGCAATGTTGCCACCCGCGCAGGCGGGCCGCGGGGGGTCAAATACGGCACAACCCCGCACTTCGTTCTGGGCCTCACCGCCGCTCTGCCGGACGGCGCAGTCATCCGCCCCGGCAGCCTCTGCGTGAAGCAGTCTGTTGGCTACGACATAACACACCTCTTTGCAGGGTCGGAGGGGACTCTTGGCATAATCACCCAGGTGCACCTGCGGCTTCTGCCCATGCCCAAGGCCCGCGCAACAGCGGTTGTGACCTGCAACAGCGCAGAGCAGGCAGCATCTGTGGTAAGCGCCATCATTTCCGCAGGCACAGTTCCGGCCATGCTGGAGTTTCTCACGGCAATGGCCGTCATGGTCATGAACAGCACCATCTCCCCGCCGCTGGCCGGGGACGGCCAGGCATACCTGCTCATGGAGATTGACGGCTCGCCGGAGCAGGTGGCCGCAGACATTCAAACCCTTTCCGCCCTGTGCAAAAAGCTTGGGGTGATGGGCGTGCGCGTTATCGAGGACCAAAAGGAGGCCGCAAGCTACTGGAAGGCCAGGGCAAGCCTTTATCCCTTCATCCTCACAATGGCAAAAAAAATGGTGATTGAAGATGTCACCGTGCCGCGAAACCAGCTTCCTGAATTTGTAAAGCGCATAGGCGAGCTTTCGGCCCGGCTTGGCATCCTCATAGGCCTTGGGGGCCATGCAGGGGACGGCAACATGCACCCGTCTTTACTTTTTTCCGAGGTGGATGAAAGCACCCGGCACAAGGCCGAGCAGGCTGTGGAGCAGATTGTGCGCATGGGCCTGGCATTGGGGGGAACCATTTCCGGCGAGCACGGCATAGGCCTTCACAAAAGCGCCTTTGTGGAATGGGAGCTTGGCAGAGAGCAGATTGCGCTGATGAAGCGCATAAAGGCGGCCTTTGACCCGGACGGCATAATGAACCCCGGAAAAATATGGCCGGTTGAGGCAGGCACGGAGGGCCAAAAGGCATGAGCGACATCGCCATTTACAGAGAGCAGATGGAAAAATGCTCCCACTGCGCATTCTGCCAGGCCTTTTGCCCGGTTTTTGAGGCGGAGCTTACAGAAACCTTCATGCCCCGTGCGCGCATGGAGATTGCCCGCGCCTGCCTGCTGGAAAACACCCTGCCGCGCTCCGCCCGCGTAACGGAAGTTCTCGACCGCTGCCTGCTTTGCGGCCGCTGCACCAAGGGCTGCCCTGGGGGCGTGCCTGTGGAGGCAATAACCGCTGCGGCCCGCAGCGCCCTTTACCCCAACGGCAAGGGCGGGCCTCTGCGCCGCCATATGTTGAGGCATTTCTGCAAAAACCGGGGCCTGCTGGGCCTGCACCGCCAGGCGGCCAACCTGGCCTCCCGCAAAGGATGGTCTCCCCTGCCCCAGGCAGGCGAAAAGCTTTTTTGCGACCAGTACGCAGGCAACTGGCCCAGCAAAAACGGCACTCCGCGAGCCAGGGCCGTATATTTTGCAGGGTGCGCGGCCAACAGCCTTTACACGGACACCGCAGACGCCGTGCTCAAGGTGCTCAACCGCAACGGAATTGAGGTCAATGTCATAAAGGAAATGGTCTGCTGCGGAATGCCCGCCTATGCTTCAGGAGACAGCGAGCTTTTGATGGAGTGCATCCGCACAAATGTTGAGGCCCTTGCAAAAGCGGATGCGGATGTGATTTTGACCGAATGCAGCACCTGCGGATCGTTTTTGAAGCAAAAGGCACCCCTGCTGCTGCCCCAGGATGACCCCCTGGCCCAGAAGGCAAAGGAATTGGCCCCAAAGATTTTTGAAGTGACAGACTACCTTTCCCAGACCGGGCTTATTGCAACGCCTGGCCGCCTGGAGGCACGGGTGACTTATCACATTCCCTGCCACAGCGGCTGGACACCCACCTTTGATGATGCGCCAAACAGGCTTCTGGCTCAAATTCCAGGCGTGGAAATGTTGCAGATGGCTGACCCCAATGCCTGCTGCGGGGCTGGCGGCAGCTTTTTTGCGGATTTTCCCGATACAGCCAAAAAAATTCTCGCCAAGAAAATGGCGGACATGAAAGGAACAGGGGCCAGCCTTTGCGTGACCCAGTGCCCGGCCTGCCGAACATATATACAGAGCGGGGAGGATGCGCCGGAGACCATACATCCCGTCAAGCTGCTATCCCAATCTTATGAGTAGGGCGGGCCCAGGAAAACG
>JASEHB010000258.1:0-531 GCA_030018745.1 Desulfatibacillaceae bacterium
GCATGGTCAGCCCTTCATCCATAGATTGCCCTGCCTGCGGCCGGGAAATTCCTTTGCCGGTCAAAGATCGCTGCCCCCATTGCGCCGCCTGGCTGGAGACCGAGGTGGAGGAAGACGGGCTTGCTGTGGTTTCAGCGCAAGCAGAGCAAGGCGAACCATCTCCTTATCAGGAAAGCGGGCTTCTGCAGGCAGACCCCATTCTGGAAGACCATGCCCGATGGCGCGCCGGATCTATTTTTGGCGCCATTTCAGGCTTTTTGGGGCTTTTTGTCATGTCTGTCATCTCTTACGGAGATTATGCAAGCTATGGCAGGGCCTTTTTCCGCCAGGGCAACAATGCCCTTTTTCTGACCATTGCCGCCGGTTTTTGCGCCCTGCTTTTTTTCGGGTCCATTGCCTTTTTTGTCCTGGTTACCCGTGAAAACAAAAGATACCGCCAGGCTCTTTTGAGAAGAGAGCTGGAAAAATCTCGCCAGCCCTCTGCCAGCCCGTTGTAAATTCACAATCCGGCCTTAATGCCGGGAAAGGAAG